>CAVVNE010000015.1:0-42799 GCA_963749245.1 Bryobacterales bacterium | reverse complement strand
GAATCTGCGTTTTGAACGGGTGAAAATCGACGTCGATATCGGGACTGATTTCGGCGACGCTGCGCTTGACCGAGGCGATGATCGTCGGCAACGGAATATCCGCGCGGATCGCGATGTTCGCGTATTGGTCCGGCCGGGCGTCCTGAGCGTCGGGGAAAAATGCGCAGGACCGGAAATCCTCGCGCAGATCGTAGTACTTGGTATTCTTCACCATCCCCACGATCTCGAAGACCGGAGGCACTTCGCCCTTATCGCCTTCAAAACCGAACGTCCTGCCGACCGGATTGGCGCCGCCAAAATATTTTTTTGAAAAGGCTTCGTTGACGATCACAACTTTCACTCCATTGGCGACGTCGTGAAGGTCGAAATCGCGTCCCGCCGCCAGCGCTATGCCGAGCGTGGCGAAGTAGCCCGGCGTAACCCGCGCGAGCCTGGGAGACGAGCCGCTCTGCTTCTTGCCGTCGATCACGATCTGCTGCGACCAGCCGCTTCCGCTGAGCGGAAGGATGTTGGCGTGCGCCGCCGAGGCCACCCCCGGAATCGAGGCGATTTTCTCCACCAGTTGACGGCGATACTCGACGCGGCGCTCCTTGGGGATCTTCAAAGATTCGTAGCCCAAGTTGGCGACCAGGATTCCATCTTCCCGGAATCCCGCATCCACGGCCAGGAGGTTGCGAAGACTGCCGACAAACAGCAGCGCTCCCACCAGCAGCACCAGCGAGAGCGCGACCTGGCTGACCACCAGAATGCGGCGCAGGCCGAAGCGCTCGCGAGTGGCGGTGAGCCCCCGTCCACTGGCGCGCATGGCGGACGCGGGGGAGGACCTGGTCGCGCGCAACGCAGGCGCGAGGCCAAATAGCACGCAGGTCAGCACCGCGAGCGCGGCCGTGAATCCAAGCACCCGGTAATCGGGCGCTAAATCCAGAAACATGGTGTCGGACTGCGTGCTGATCATGGCCACCAGGACGCTGCTCAGAACGCGAGCCAGCAGAACTCCGGAGATCGCTCCGCCGACGGCGAGCAGCAGGCTTTCCGACAGCAGCTGGCGGATCAGCCGGCCGCGCGATGCTCCCAGCGCGAGGCGCACCGCGATCTCTTTTTCTCGCGCCGAAGCTCGCGCGAGCATCAGATTCGCCAGATTGGCGCAGGCGATCAGCAGCACCAGACCGGCAATCGCCAGCAGCATCCACAGCGGATTCGAATAATCCGAGCGCAATTCGGAAAAACCATTTTCGGCGGGAAACGCTTTCAGCTTGTAAGCAAGGTAGTACTTGGCGTCGGCGGCTTGGAATTTCGGGGGCAGGGTCGCTTCGAAGACGGCTGGCGAGATCGCCTCCAGTTGCGCCGTCGCGCGATCCAAGGTCCAGCCGGGTTTCAGCCGGCCCATCAGAGCGAGCCACCAATCGGTGCGTCCCTCCAGGCGCGCGTTCTCGCCATGGACAAAGGGGTCCGTGCAATAAGGAATGGCAACGTCAAATGTCCGGCCCACCTCCACGCCGAAAAACGCGGGCGGCGTTACGCCCACGATATCGAACGGATGGCCTTCGAGCGTGAGCGATCTCCCCGCGATCGGCGAAGCGCCATACTCGCTGCGCCAGAACGCGTCGGAGATCACCGCGGTGGCGGCGCATCCGCGACGGTCGTCGGAAACGTTCAGCAGCCGGCCCGCTTCGGGTTTCACGCCAAGAACGCCGAAGAACTCGCCGCTGACCCAGATGACGTTCGCCATGCGCACTTCACCTCCGCGCGCCAGGTTCAGCCGCTCCGGATTCCAGGCGAACATGCCGGAAAAGCCCTGCTGCTGCGCGCGGATCTGCTCCCATTGCGGGTTGGTAATTTGCGGAAATCGGCTGTGGAAGCTCCCGGAAGCATTCTCAAAGTTGCCGATTTTCACGATCGCCAGTTGCTCAGGATGCTGGACGGGCAGGGATCGCAGACGCACCGCGTCTAGAAGCTGGAAAATCGCTGTGTTGGCCCCGATTCCAAGAGCGAGCGAAACAATCGCAACCAAGGCGAACCCAGGATTGAGCAGCAGCAGCCGAAGACCGTAGCGTATGTCCTGGAACATAAATTTAGTACTAAGACGACGGCCGCTGGTAACGGTTAGCAATGGGAAACTAGGAGTTTTGCGTGGGGCGGGCTATTCAGCCGGCAGCCGCCCTCTGGGCGGCTTCTCGTGACGCATGGGGCTGGCGCCAGTGGAGTCCGTCACCGAGTACCGACATAATGTGGCGCACGCCCCCGGCGTGCCGCGTCGACACTCGTGTCGATGCCAGGCCAGCCACACAGCACTACTCCAGCACTCGTACCCTGATGCGCGACCCTTCCCCTCCCCCGCGGTAAATCCGCTCCGTCGCCTTTTGAAAATCGGAGGCCTTCGCCGCCGGAATATCCAGAAAAACCTGCGGATTCCGGTCCGTCAACGGGAACCAGGAACTCTGGATCTGAACCATGATCCGATGTCCGGTGCGAAACACGTGGCAGATATCCGGCATCGAGAAATCGATCTTCGCCGGCTTGCCGGGGATAAATGGCTCGGGCCTGTCCATGCCGTTGCGGAATTTCCCGCGAAACGGCTCGCCACGCACCATCTGCTGATACCCGCCCATATGGACGCTGCCGGAATCCGGATAGTCATTCGGATAAACATCGATCAGCTTCACCACAAAATCGGAATCCGTCCCGCTGGTCGAAACCTGAAGAACGGGTTGAATCGGCCCGGCGATGGTCACATCCTTTTCGAGAGGCTCCGTCTGATACGTCACCACGTCGGTCCGGCGCGCCGCGAAGCGCTGGTCGTAGGTCATGTAATCGGACGGCATGCCGCGCCCGATTTCGCCAATCACCGGCACGGGCTTCGCCGGATCGCTGACATACTCGTCATAGGCGGACCCGCCGGCGGGAGTGAACGATAGCGTTCCTCCCGGCCCGACGTACAAAGACCGTTCCACGGATTTTTGCGGAGGCCACTGGTCGAAACGAACCCATTCGTCCGTTCCGGTTTCAAACACCCAGGCTTTGGGAACAGTGCCCCCGGACGCGGCTTTCAGTCCGTTGCCCTTGGTTTTCAGGTTCGCCATGAAGAACGGCAATTCGATGTGCGCGCGATAGAACTCGCCCGTCTTCGACGCGAAGCTCAGGTTGCCGAGCTTGTCTCCGTCTCCACGGGACCAGCCGCCGTGCGGCCAGGGCCCCATAATCAGCGTCTGCGGCGCGGCGGGGCCGGCTTTCTCATTCGCGTAAAAAAGTTTCAGCGGACCGGCCAGATCCTCCGCATCGAACCATCCGCCGACCCACAGAACGGCGGGCGTCACGTTTTTCATGTGCGGCGCCAGCGCGCGCGATTGCCAGAATTCGTCGTAGTTGGGGTGCTTCAGCAGGTCGTCCCAGTAGACGTTTTCGTTCTTAAGATACTTTTCGTTGGCGTTGGCCAGCGGACCCATATGGAGGTAAAAATCGAACTGATCCGGCGTGCCGTAATCGAAGGGCGCGCCGCGTGTGGGCCGCTCCGGTTCCTTGCGCGGCTTGAAACTCGTGTAGAAACCGAAATTCGCCGCCAGAAAAAACGCGCCGTTGTGATAAGCGTCGTCGCCGTTGCCGACGTCGCCCATGGGCGCCTGCGGCGAGACGGCTTTCAACGCGGGATGCGCATTAATCAGGCTGAACGCCGAATAAAAGCCTGGGTAGGAGATGCCCCACTGCCCGGCGCGGCCGTTGTTGTTGGGGATATTCTTCACCAGCCAGTCGATGGTGTCGTACGTGTCCGTGCTTTCGTCGGTCTCCTTGCCGCTGAGGTGCGTGTTGTGGACCGGCACATCGACGAACGTCCCCTCCGAAAGATAACGTCCGCGCACGTCCTGGTAGACGAAGATGAACCCTTCCTTGGTGAACAGTTCGGACGGGCCCAGGTCGGTGGGGTAGTTGTCGATCCCATACGGCGCCACCGAATAAGGGGTCCTCTGCATCAGGATCGGGTACGCCTCGCTTGTGTCCTTCGGCACGTAGACGCTGGTGAACAGCTTCACGCCGTCGCGCATGGGGATGCGGTAGTCGAACTTCGTGTAGTGGGACCGCGTGTACTCCGCCTGTTGGCGAATTCTATCGGCAGGAGTTGGCTGAGCGAACAGCCGCAGCGCCACTGCGGCGAGTAGGATGAATTTTCTCATTTGGGTACCATCTCACCATGAATCCGCGTTCAAGAACCACAAAAAATCGTGCCTGCCCCGACGCATTCCCATCACCCACCGCGCCCCCGATGGCCGGTAGACATCATATAAACATATGATAATAAAAGAGACATATACAATCCTTCGGAAGATGGCTTCGTTTTTACGAGAGGCTCCGCTCAACCGACCCATCCGCCGCCGGATATCGCCCCTAGACGTTAAAATCGAGTCATGTCCGATCTTCCCGCACTCTGGCAACAGCACACCGACCACGAGTTTGTCACCCGCGACACCGAAGCCACGCTCGCGACGATGGTGGAGGACGCGTATGTGAATCACATCCCGGTCCTCACAGGCGGCCGCGGCAAGGACGCGCTGCGCGCTTTTTACTCCAACGACTTCATCCCGAAAATGCCTCCCGACACCACGCTCATTCCAGTCTCACGCACCGTGGGCGAGGACCAGTTGGTCGACGAGATGATTTTTTCCTTCACCCACACCGAGGAAATGCCGTGGATGCTGCCGGGCGTCGCGCCCACCAATCGCCCCGTGAAAATTCCGCTGGTCGCCATCGTGAAATTCCGCGATGGCAAACTCGCGCACGAGCATATCTACTGGGATCAGGCCTCTGTCTTGAAGCAGATCGGACTATTGACCGACCCGTCCCTTCCAGTCCGCGGCGTGGAGACAGCCGAGAAAGTAATCTCCGGCTAGCGCGCTTGTGGGGCAGTCGACCTCTCCAGGTTCCGATACCGCTCCCGAAGGTCGCGGCTCCAAAGAGCCAAATGGAGCCGCGACCAGCGGGAGCGGTCAGAACAGAGCCTAGCGGTGAAACGGAAGATGCCTTTTCATCCATCGCGCGACATCCGGTCCGAACTCCGGCGCCAGGTTCGTCAGCCCCGCGCCCGCGACGTTCGTTCCCCAATTCGTCAGCGAGTCCGACACCGTCCGGCTCACCGGTGGATAGTAGGCATTGGAAAGCCCGGCGCTCATCGCACATCCCAGCACGTTCGCGGAGTTGAACGTCTTTTCTCCAGAGTCGGTTCGCGTGATCAACGCCCGGCTGATGGCGTAACCGATGCGCGGCCAGAGTTTGCGCGTCGGTCCCATGCGATAGTAGCGCGTGTCCTGGTGAAAAGCCGAAGCCAGCAGAAAGTCCGCGAAGAAATTCTGGCTGATGTCATCGGTCACCGTCGCGGCAAAGCGCTTCGGGAAAGCGCCGCGTTTCCAAGGGTGCTTCCCGTAAAGAGGCGCGGAGCGGGTCAATTGCGATGCGGTTGCATCCAGGCTGGCGGCGACCAGGGTGAGCGGAGAGGCGGTTTCGTCAAAAAAAAATTTCCATTTCTCCGAAATAGAGGGCGGAGAAACTGTAGTCACGCCCGACAGAAGGTAATCCTGCGCGCGGACACACGGAAGAACCAGCAACAGCACCCACCCGCATTTACAGCAGCACCGCAACATCCGTGGATTTCCTCACCCCGTATGAAGAAACATCAAGTCTAGCATTAAATGCGCATAGAATTGACTGTATGGCCATTAACTGGATCGCGGTCGTGCCGTTTACGATCGTTCATATCGGAGCCGTGGCCGCGCTGTTCTACTTCAGCTGGCCCGCCGCCTTGACCGCCATCGCGTTCTACTGGATCTCGCTCAGCCTCGGCATCGGGATGGGTTATCACCGCCTGCTGACGCATCGCTCCTACCGGGTGCCGAAGGCCGTCGAATACTTCCTCGCGGTCTGCGGGACGCTGGCGCTCGAAGGGGGCCCGCTTTACTGGGTGACGACGCATCGCATCCACCACCAGTTCTCCGACCGCGCCGGCGACCCGCACACGCCTCGGGACGGCCGGTGGTGGTCGCATATCACCTGGATGCTGGTCGGCCATGCGACCAAGTGCAGTCCCGAGGATTGCCGGCGGTATTCGCCGGATCTGTTGAAGGATCCTTTTCTTGTCTGGTTGTCGAAAAACAACGCGGCGCCGGTTTTGGTTCTGTCCGCGCTGCTGCTGATTTTCGGAGGATTGCCGTTTTTTCTGTGGGTCGTTTGTTTCCGAATCACGGCGAATCTGCATGCCACGTGGATGGTGAACTCGCTGACACATTTCTGGGGAAGCAGAAGATTTGAGACGCGCGACGACTCGCGGAATAACTGGTTTGTGGCGCTGGTCAGCTTCGGCGAAGGCTGGCACAACAATCACCACGCGCATCCGACGTCGGCCCGGCATGGCCTCGCGTGGTACGAGCTGGACATGAGCTGGCTCATGATTCGTTTCCTCCAGGCGATCCGCGTGGCGGAGCGCGTCCGCGTCGCCACACCGGAAGGCATGCCCACTGCGGTAATCTCAAGGAATCGATGAAACACATTTTCCTGATCCTCGCCCTGGCGATTCCCGCCTTTTCGCAGACCTCCATAGAAGACGCGCTGGTGAAGCACTGGAAGGTGACCGGCGATTTCACGCTAGCCGTCGCCAAGCTGATGCCGGCCGACCAGTACGGCTTCCGTCCGGTGCCCATCGAGCTGAGCTTCGGCCAGTTGATGGTGCAGATCGGAGGCGCGAATCTGAACGCGTGCTCCCAGGCCAGCGGCATGACGCGACCGGGGATTCCCACCAAGCTGACCGACGCGTTGAAGGATGAAAAGGTCGACATCGACAAGGATACGGCGGTGAAGTTTCTGTCGGACTCGTTCGATTTCTGCAATCAGGCCGTCGCGTCGATGACGCCGGAGAAGATGGACGCGATCGTGGGTCCGGCCACGCGCAAGATGACCGGATTTGAGTGGCTATGGGCGTATTTCACGCACACCGCGCATCATCGCGGGCAGGCTGAAGTCTATTTGCGCGTTAAAGGGATTACGCCGCCGACCTACGTGTTCTAAATTCAGGTGGCGCGAGCTTCAGCTTGCAGCATCGGCTTCAGCCGATGTCGACTCAAGCCGCGCTCCAGACTGAAGTCCGCGCCACAAAGCCGCTAGTTCTCGGTCGGCGTCTTCTCGGCCTTATCCACGACGATCAGTTCGACCGGCCCTTTCTTCGCTTCCAGTTTCAGCCCGAGCTGTGCTTGAATCGCGCTGAAAAGATCTTGTGGGGCCTCCACGTCGGGCATGTTTTTCCGGGCCTCTTCGCCTCCGCCTGGAGGTGGTGGCGGCGGAGCGCCGAAGAAGAGTCCTCCGCCTGAGCCGAGGCCCTCCGGCGAATAGGTGAGGGTGAAGTCGTATTTCGCCTTGAGGCCGGTGGCGTCGGTCACGGGTTTCGTCAGGACGGACGACAAACGTTCGGCAAGATCCTGCATGGTCCCGCGGTTCGCGATCAGGCGGGAGCGGCCGGGCATCATCATCTGAAAAATTCCTCCGCGCCCACCCGCGGGCAGTGGGAGAATCGGAAAACCTTCGGCGTCGAATTTCATTTGCCCGGGACCAGGCAGGGGCGGAGGAGGCTTCGGGGTGTCATCGGCATCGCCCGGAACAGCGGGGGTTTCGGGCGGCGATTCCTTCAACTTCGGCCCGTTCTTGCCGACGATCATCGAGTACATAGGGAGTTCCTTGGTTTCGCGGTGAACGGTCATCTTGAAGCGCTCGGCGAGCAGGTTCTGGAGCATCACGCGAAACTGTTCTTTCGTCGTCTCGGGAGGCATGGTGGCCTGGATGTCGTAACGCTCCATGCCTAGCCAGGCGGGGCCGGAGATCTGAAAATCCTTCACGTCGTAGGCGTTTTGGAGAAGCGTTTTCAGGGTCGTGAAAGGATAATGAATCCGGCCCGGATCCTTGGTGCCGGGGCCTCCGGTGGGTGGGCCGATCCGGATCATGCCGCGTCCGTTAGGCGTCGGCGGAGCGGCCGGCTTGACGGACGCGGCGTCGAAGGTTTGCGCGCAGGCGAGGCAGGAGGCAAAGAGAATCGGGATGACCATCCGCATGATACAAGAATAGACGATGACCGAAGTGAGAATGGACAAATGGCTGTGGGCCGCCCGTTTCTTCAAAACCCGTTCGCTGGCGGCAAGGGCGTGCGAGCTGGGGCGGATCGAGTCGAACGGGCAGCAGGCGAAGCCCGCGCGAGCAGTCCGCGTGGGCGACCGGTTGCGGGTGAAAAACGATAGCGGAGACTTTCAGGTAGAAGTACTGGCCCTAAGCGAAGTGCGCGGGCCGGCGGCGGTGGCGCAGGCGTTGTACCGGGAGTCGGATGAAAGCCGCGAACTACGTCAGAAAGCAGCGGAGGAGCGGAAGGCGATGCCGGGGACCGAGGCGTGGAGGGAGGGGAAGCCATCGAAGAGGGATCGCAGAGAGATCGACAGGCTGCGGCGGAGGTGAATTCACGTGAGAGGGACTGCCAGACCGGCCACCGCAGTGATTCGATCCAGTTTCGCAATGACCTCGGGATCGATGCGTTCTGGCGAAACCAAACGCGCAAGAATATGATAATCGGTCTTCTGCATCAAATTAGGCAGTCCGAGCTTTTCAAAGTAGCTCTTAAAAAGAGGACCTAGGAAATCGTCGCTAGCCTTTACGTCTGGGCCAAACGGGTCAGGCTTGCCCAAAACTTTTAACGCAGCGCTCACGCTGTCCATCGATTCCCTCATCACAGCGCGCTGGCGTTCGCGCTGCGCTGGTTCAAAGAGAGGACCGGGGGAACCGTCAACTTGTTCCGCGTAGGCAAGGAGGGTTTCCGGGTAACACAAATAATTCTCAAGCTCCCTTTGACGCCACTTCACTTCAGAAAGTGGGCCATTCTCATTCAGGTCTTGTAGGATCGAATCGAAGACGGCAATACCTACCAGGTCCGGTTTCGCCTCGAGAAGCCCAAAAAAGTGCTCCCTGGCTTTAGACGGCACATTCCCGACGTAATGAACGAAGGGCTGCTCGAGTATCTTAGAGGCAGAATGGCCCAAATTCGCCGCAAAAGCCTGTAGTATCGCCAGATCGGTCGAACCCTCCAGGTAAAGAATCCAGCCCACTTGCTCAGCTTGGTAGTACTGCTCAAAGCCAATGGCCCGCAGGGACTTGAGCACTTGATGACCACGATCGTCGATACGATGGGGCTTCCCCACAAAAGCCACCACGATATCGCGATCGGCAGCTTCATTCAGCAAAACTTCAGAGTGGCTCGCCGCAATAACCTGACAGCCTTGCAACTCCGCCGTTTCAGTCAAAATCTGATAGATCTGGCGCTGCCGGAGGATTTCAAGGTGGGCGTCCGGTTCATCGAGCAATAAGACGGTTCCCGGATGCGCGTAGAGATGCGCGAGGAGCAGCAGGGTCTGCTGAAGCCCTCGCCCGGAGGAGACCAGGTCCAGCTCGATACCGCCCTCACCATAGGCCATCGTAATTTGGCCCCTCTCTTTGATGAACTGAGGGGGGTGCAACGTCACGCCGAAGAGGCTCTTGATCTGAGACACCAGAGCTTCCCAGCTACCTTGCTCAGAAGCCGAGTGGATCTGAAAACAGAGGTTCCGCAAAACTTCCGCCGTGCGCCCTTCGCCAATCCGGACATTAATCGCCCCGTCCTGTAGCCGGTCCTCGGTCGCCGCCATACCCGACATCGGAGGCAGAAATGCAACGCGGACCGAATCAGCAAGCGCCGGTACGGGGAGACGTACCGGCTGAGGATCTTCATTTGCCCTCAACGGACGGCAATAGAAGGATTCCTGATTGGCGTAATCGAATTCGAAACCACACTCCCACGACTTCCCGTCGTTTACGCCGGAAACGACGATGTCGATCCGGATGTTCTTGGTGTCTTGATCGCCATTTTTCCGATGAATAGACCGTACGTGTAAATCCCGCCAGAGCAAATTTGCATCCGGAACAGGAACGGCGATCAGGTCTCTACGGTTTATCGTGACGCCGGGCCTCTTTTCGGGTGTAGCTTTCGCTGATCGTTTCTCTAGCCATTTCCGAAGACCCGTTTCCCATAGCGCAAGCGCCTGAAGAGCCGTTGTCTTGCCCGAGTTATTGGGGCCAACGAAAACCACGGCCCTGCCAAGTTCGATCTCGACGTCTTGGAGGCGTTTGAAGTTCTTGACACGCAGCTTTGTCAGCACTCTCGACGATGGTACCGCGCTGCGGACCCGGAATGCAGCCCAATTTGACGGGCCGGGACTTCTCGGCCGTCGAGTTGCGTCCAAATTTACTTCATCAAAAACGGCCAGTGCTTCACCAGATGGTAGTGATACTTCGCGACCATCACCCACGCGGTCGCCGCCAGAATCACCAGCAGCGCCAGGAACCACGGCAGCACTTGGGCCCATGGGAATTTCCGTTTTTCGCGATGCAGGACCAGCAAGTAGCCCGCGAATACGCCGACGAAGAATAGCGCGCACATCGGCACCGCGAACAGCATCAGGTTGAATACGTCCGGCGTCGGCGTGATGATGGCCGCAATGATGACGATGGCTAAAATGGCGTAGCGCGAATGTTCCATCAGGAACTTGGGCGAGGCGAGCCGCAGCAGCACCAGGAAGAAAATGATGATCGGCATTTCGAAAATTGCCGAAACGCCCAGCATGACGTCGACAAATAATTCGAAGTATTTGTCGATCGAGATCATCGGCTTGATGCCCGCGAAACCGCCCAGGCCCAGCAGGAACGTCAGCCCGAAACGGAAGGCGATGAAATACGCAAATAGGCCGCCGGTGATAAACAAGCCCGCGGTGGTCAATACGAACGGAACTGCCCACCGCCGCTCGCTCTTATATAGTCCGGGCGCGATGAACGCCCAAATTTGATACAGAATCCAGGGCGACGCGATAAAGATCGAGGCTACCAGCGGCGTCCACATCCAGAGAATCGAAAACTGTTCCATCGGGTCGATGCCGACCAGGCTTCCACCCGGGTGACCCGACTCCGCCAGCCGGGCGAAGGCGGACACCGCGGGCGCCTGCACGATCAGCCACAATTGATTCGAAAAAACAAGGCAGACCAGAAACGTGACGCCAAAGCCCACCAGGGCGCGGATGATACGCGAACGCAGTTCTCCCAGGTGATCGAGGAAGGACATGCGTAGCATGCCTTCTTCTTCGTCGTCCTCGCCATTGCCGCCGCCGTCCCCTCCGGAGGGAGGAGGAAGCTTCTTGCCTCCTCCTTTCCCCGGCTGGTTAAACCGCGCGAGCATCTTCTCAATAGGGCTGTCGTCGTCGCTCACGTTGTCCTTCTTGGACACCTCTCCACCGTAGGGGTCATCCGGGTAGATGTCCGGGTGTTGATCGTCCATGCTGCTTTTTTAAAAGCTGCCTAACTATTGTGCTGGGACGGTTCCGGCTCACTCTCCACGTGATTCACGGCGACATCGACCACCGTGTGATCCGTATGCGGAGCAGCCTCAATTCGAGGAACGGTTCCCTCGACGTGAGGCGCGGCCTCAATTGCCCCATGTGATTCGGCGCTTGGAGCTTCTAAAGCGCCTACTGTGGAAGGATTGGTTGCGGTGGAATCGTACGCATCGGTCCCATAAGAGCCCGAGTCGTAATACGGATAATCGAAATTACTGTGGCTTTGGATCTCGGACGCAATCGGCTGCATCACGTCCTTAATCGATTCACTTTCCCGCTCCAGTGACTGCATTTCACGCTCGAACGTGGCTTTCAAATCGTTCGAAGCGCGACGGAACTCGGTAATCGCCTTCGCGATCGTCCGCCCCAGTTCTGGAAGCTTCTTCGGCCCGAACAGAACGAGAGCGACGAGGAAGATGGCGATCATTTCCTGCACGCCAATCGGACCCATCGTGTGCCCTCACTTTAATTGAGATACAAGCGCGGGTTTGAAATACATTTCGCGCCCGACTTCATAATACCAGAGATGCGGCAGGAGGCTCATTTGTGATGTACTTGCATATCAAGATGACCAAGTTGCTCTTTTTCACCTCCCTTGGGCTGGCGACGGCTGTCGCGCAGGTCAAAATCACTCCTGACGACAGCCGGATTCATATCGAGATCAACGGCAAGCCCTACGCCGATTTCGTCGTGAAAAGCGACGAGGCGATGAAGCCGTATTTATATCCGCTACGCGCGGCCTCCGGCACAATCGTCACCCGCCATTGGCCCATGGACAAGGTTGACGCCATCGAGCCGGTCGACCATCAGCACCAGCGCGGCGTGTGGTTCGGTCCAGACATGGTAAACGGCTACGATTTTTGGAACAACGAGTTCAGTTACAAAAATCCAAAAGCGGGCTGGACCAAGTTCAACAAGCTTGGCGCGGTCAAAAGTGGGAAAAAAGAGGGCAGTATTGCCGCGACATTCGATTGGATGGATCCGAAAGGGACGAAGATCGTCGAGGAGTCGCGCCTAATGACGTTTCATGACGATCCGAAGCTGAGGATCATCGATTTCGACATCGATCTGACGGCGGTGACCAAGGTGAAATTCGGCGACGGCAAGGACTGCTGTTTCGGCATCCGCCTCTCGCCACAGTTGCAGGAAACGAAGACCATCAAGACCAGGGGCAAGCCCGACCAGGTGATCCCCGGCCCCGCAGGCGTGATCACCAACGCCGAAGGCAAGACCACGGAAAAAGCGGTTTGGGGCAAGCCTTCCGACTGGTGCGACGATTCGGGCGAGATCGACGGCGAGAAGCTGGGGATCGCGATTTTCGACAATCCGAAAAACTCTCGCCGGGCACGCTGGCACGTGCGCGGCTACGGGCTGTTCGCGGCCAATCCGTTCGGCGTGAGCGCGTTCACTGGAGATAAATCGCAGGACGGCAGCGTCACGCTCGAACCAGGCCAAAAATTGCATTTCAAATACCGGGTGGTGATCCATCCGGCGGGGACGGATCTGGCGAAGCTGTATTCGGAATACGTGAAATAAGGAGTCGTATGAAGCGTTTCTTGCTGATTCCCGTTCTTCTGAGCGCCGTATTTGGCGCGAAGCCAGGCTTGGATACGAATACGATTTGGGACATTCGCTCGGTCAGCGAGCCGCAAATCACCAAGGACGCGAAAAGCGTGATTTACGTCCTTGGCTGGTCCGACAAGATGACCGACCAACGCTGGACAAACCTGTGGATCGTTTCGGGAGATGGGAAAGACGATCGGCCCTTGACGACGGGAGCATACAAGGATTCTTCGCCGCGCCTGTCGCCTGACGGAACCCGTGTAGCGTATCTAACAAACCGGAGCGGTAAGACGCAGATCCACGTCCGGTGGCTGGATACCGGTCAGGACGCCCAGATTACCGACTTGCAGCAGGCGCCGAGCAATATCGTGTGGTCGCCGGACGGCAAATGGATCGGCTATGAAGCTCGCGTGCCGGGCAAACCGGACTGGAACCCGAAGATGCCCGAGAAGCCTCCCGGCGCCAAGTGGGCGGACCCTCCGATTATCGTGACCAAGTTGCGCTGGCGCGAAAACGGCGTGGGGTTGATTCAACCGGGCTATTCGCACATTTTCGCGATTCCCGCGACGGGAGGGACTCCGAAGCAGGTTTCGAGCGGAGACTATAACCACACCGGTACGTTCGCGTGGTCGGCCGACGGGAAGTGGATTTATGCGTCGACCAACCGGATTCCGGACGCCGAGTATTCGCTTGAAGGCGGCGATATTTACGCCTATTCAGTCGACGACGGCAGCGTGAAGCAATTGACGACGAGGAAGGGGCCGGATAGCGATCCGGTGCCTTCGCCGGGCGGAAAGAAGATCGCGTATATCGGGCACGACTGGAAATTCCAGAGCTACACGGTGAACCATCTTTACCTGATGGACGCGGATGGGAAGAATACGAGGAATCTGACGGCGTCGCTCGATCGCGACGTGCGGGCGCCGCACTGGTCCTGGGATGGGAAGGCGCTTTATTTTCTCGTCGACGATCATGGCACCACGCAGTTGTATTCCGCCGATCCGGAATCGGGTGCCGTGAAGGAGGTTTCCAGCGGGCAGCAGCAACTCACCGACTTTTCACTGGCGAATAACCTGATGGCCGCGACCGTGCGGACGACGCCGACCGAGCCGGGCGATATCGCGATGGTTCCGGTATACAGACAAGGGCCGGCAGTGAAGCTGACGCACGTCAACGATAGCCTGATGTCGCAGCATCAGTTGGGATCGGTGGAGGAGCTGACCTTCGATTCGTTCGACGGCAGGGCCATGCAGGGGTGGATCATCAAGCCTCCGTATTTCGATTCGTCGAAGAAGTACCCGTTCATTCTGGATATCCACGGCGGGCCGCATGCCATGTACGGGGTGGGATTCCAGCATGAGATGCAGATTCAGGCGGCGCGAGGGTTCGTTGTCCTGTACCTGAATCCCCGCGGGTCGACCGGATATGGCGAGGAGTTCGGCAACATCATCCACACCAAGTATCCGGGCGACGATTTTACGGACCTGATGAAAGGCGTGGATCAAATGGTCGCCAAGGGCTATATCGATCCGAAGAAATTGTGTGTCACCGGGGGCAGCGGCGGAGGATTGCTGACGGCGTGGACCATCGGCCACACGGACCGCTTCGCGGCGGCGGTTTCGCAGTATCCGGTGACGGACTGGATCACGCAGGCGGGGACGGCCGACGGCGGGTATATCCACTCGGCTCTGTGGCTGAAGGCGTTTCCATGGGAACAGCCGCAGCAGTTTTTGGAGCATTCGCCGATTTACTACGCGAAGAATTTCAAGACGCCGACGATGGTGATTACCGGCGAAGCCGACCTGCGCACGCCGATTGCCGAGAGCGAGGAGCTGTACTTCGCGCTGAAGGCTCAGAAGGTGCCGTCGGTGCTGGTGCGCGTGCCGGACGAGTTTCACGGCATTCGCGGGCGCAACAGCCACTACATCGAAAAGATCGAACAGATCATGGCGTGGATGGAAAGGTATACCAAGTAGATGGTCCTTTCCGATATCGACATCAAGCGATATATCTCAGAAGGGAAAATCAAAATCACGCCTCCGCTGCCGCCGGAGCAGTTTGGAAGCTGCTCGGTCGATTTCCGCCTGGGGCATGAGTTCAGCGTGTTCGAGCATAGCAAGCACGCGCTGATCGATATTCGCGAAAAGGCGGCGATTCAGGGGCTGATGCGGACGATCGTGGTTCCGCCGGGCGAGGCGTTCATTCTTCAGCCGCACGAATTCGCGCTGGCGATTACCGAGGAGGTGCTGGAACTGGACGACGACGTTCTGGGAAGGCTCGAAGGGCGGTCGAGTCTGGGGCGAATCGGGATCATCGTGCATGGAACGGCGGGCCTGTTCGATCCGGGGTGGATCGGGAAAGCGACGTTGGAGCTGAGTAACCTGGGCAGAATGCCGGTGGCGCTGTATCCGGGGATGAGGATTTGTTCCTTCACGTTCGAGCAGTTGTCTACGCGGGTGGCGGTATCGTATCGGAACAAAGTGGGAAATAAGTACGCGGGGCAGGACCGGCCGCTGGCGAGTAAGCTGGCGAGCGAGTCGAGGGAGTGAGGACGGTTTTCAAGACGGCTGTCGCTGTCGCCCCTACGATCGGCAGGCGGAACCGCCTGCCCCACCAGAGCAAATCGAGCAGTTAAATAAGGTGGGACAGGCGATTTCGCCTGTCGAGCCTCGCCGCGCTATAGACCCGGTCGTGTCGCCGCCGGGGACAGGCTATTGCGCGCCCTTCGGTTCCGGGGCGGTCTTCGGTTCCGGTTCGCCTCGATGGCAGGTGTAACAGGACACGCGCAGCTTGCCTTCGGAAAAATTGCCGTTGATCTGCTGCGTCATGGTGATCATGTGGCGGGCGATATCCTTCTTCGGATTCGAGTCGCTCGCGTAATTGCCCGCTTCGTGACAGTACCCGCATTGCACGCCGAGGCCGGCGGTGAAGGTGTGCATGATCTGGACAACTTCCGGGCCGGTGGTGACCTTCAGCACTTTCAGATTCGTCGGCGGAGGGATCACCCGCTTGGCCTTATCTTGTTTTTCCTGTCCGGCGGCGGCCAACACGGTCAATAACGAGATCGCGATCAAACGCATCGGGACCATCATACATCACGGAGTGAAATAAGACGGCAGGCCGGGCTTGGTGTCGCGGAGAATTTCGATGACGTCGCGGGTAATGCGGTGGGATTTGTAAATTCGTTCGTAGATGCGGGCGCGAACGGCCGCGGGCAGAGCGTCGAACGGCGGGCTGTAAATCATGTAGCTGAGGGGATAGCGGAACAGGCGCGTGTGCGGATCGAAATCGCGTAGGGAGCGGCCCTGGCGGTCGCGGGGGCCTCGCTTGGGGAAAGATTCGGTGAATGTCGAGACGCCCTGAATCGGCTCCTTCAGAAGACGCTCGTCGGCGAAGGTCATGTAATCGACGAGCGCGTCGATTTCGGGCTCGCTGGTTCCGATGCGTGCCTGCCAGGACAGGCGCGTGATGAGATTCGTCATCTGCGTCTGATGTTCGAAGGTCATCAGCGCGACGATGTCGCTGACGGGGGAGAGATAGGCGGCGGAATTAAATGTCCTGAACAGAGCAGGGAGAGGCTCCAGCTTTTGCGGCTCCTCAGGATCGGGAGCGACGGAGTTGGCGCGGTCGGGCTGTTCGCCGCGCAGGGCGTTGACGTACCAGCCTCCCCAGCGATCCTTGAAGGGAGTGCGATGGTCGGTGATAATGGCGCCGGAGCGGTCCGGCAAGCCGGTGGGGCCGGGGTAGACGGAGCCGACGAAAATTCCGGGAACGCCGAAGGTCGCGGGGCCCTGATGACACTTCAGGCATTCTTCGCGGCGGGCGAAGCGGGGCTGATTGGTTTTCGCGGTGGCGAGAGTGTAGAAGACGACTCCCTGAAGCGGATCGAGCGCGGCCAGTTCCAGAACATCGCCGCCGGGCACATAGCCGACGGCGACGTCGTCGGCGAAGTAAATCGCGCGCGGGTTACGGGGGGAGATTTTCTGCGATTGAAAACTTGTCTTCGAGAAGACGAGCGCCTGGGAATCGACATTTACACCGAGGTACTTGAGCAGGCTCGGGAGGTAGCCTGGGCCCTCCACAAAGTCGAGCTGAGATTTCCCGCTTTCGAGTTGAGATTGCAGACGCGTGACCGGGTTGTCGAAAGGACCGCTGGAGTAATGAATCGCCGGATGATCGATCGTGATGTTCTCGGCGTAGGTTTGCGCGGGACAAGAGCGAGCGAGAGCGACAGTGAGGATTAGCAGTGCGGTCCGTCCGGTCATTCCCAAAGCGCTGCTCTGACCGCTCCCGAAGGTCGCGGCTCCATGGCACACCATGGCACATTCGACGTTTTTGGAGCCGCGACCTTCGGGAGCGGTCAGACCAGACGCTGTTGAAATCATCGGGACTGGCTGGCTAGTTTTGAGTCGCGGGTCTCGCGCCGGGGACGTCGACCAGATATGTCGATTCCTTGAAACCGAGCGCGACGGCGAACTTGTCGAGCCGGTCCTTGTCGGCCTGCTCGGCGACGCTCAGCGGGCGGTCGTAAATGTTGGCCTTGGGCGCGACCACGCATTGGTCCGAACGGCAATTGTGGGAATTGGGTGACCCGAGTTTTTCGAGCAGCGCGACGCTCTCTGGATGAGGCTGGCCGAAGCGGGTGGGGCCGTTGGCCATATCAGCCGGGGAATCGCCCGCTTTGCTCTTGGCGTCGACCTTGGCGCCTTTTTGCACCAGGTAATCGATCATGTCGCTATCGCCCAGGTAGGCTGCGCCGTGGAGGGCGGTGTAGCCCCGATTGTCTTGGGCGTTCACGTCGTTGCCGAGTTCGACACAATACTTGACGGCGTCAATTAACGGGTACGGTGCGTTGACGCTCCAGTTCGCCGCCCAGCCGATGCCGGCGGCGGCCATCAGAGGCGTGTCGCCGGATTTGAT
The DNA here is from genome assembly GCA_963749245.1 of Bryobacterales bacterium. Taxonomy (GTDB): domain Bacteria; phylum Acidobacteriota; class Terriglobia; order Bryobacterales; family Bryobacteraceae; genus Palsa-187. The sequence continues at coordinate 24,887 of CAVVNE010000015.1, read as the reverse complement.
GGGGAGCTTGGGATCGGCTTTGTAATCGATGAGCAGATGCATGGCGGCGGTGTCGCTGGATTGCGCGGCGCGCCAGAACGGAGTCGCGCCGGCCGGGTCGATCCAGGTGTAGTCGTTGGTGAAGGAGCGGAACCAGAGCTTCTCGCCGATCGGCGCGTTGACGTTGGCGCCGTGATCGAGCAGCGCCTTCATCAATTGAAGATAGGTGACCGTTTCCTGATCGGTGGAGGGCTGCGGGAACCAGGCTTTCGGCGCCCACTGGACATCGATGGTAGCGTAGAGCGCCGTCAGTCCGGTGACGGCGGCGAGGTTCGGATCGGCGCCATTGTCGAGCAGGTACTTGGCGATGGTCAGGTGACCGTTCGCGATGGCGATGACCATGGGACTGAACTTATCTCCGCCACTGATTTCGTTGACGTCGGCCTTTCCTTCGATGAGGGCTTTGATCGATTCCATGTGGCCCTCGCGCGCCGCGTACAAGAGAGCCGTCATGCCGCCCATAAAATCGGCGCCGACTTTTCTCGGCGAGCGCGCGGCTACATCGCCGGCGCGGGCGCGGGGTTTTGCCGTGAGATAGACGGCGGACTTCAGGTTCAGGGCGCGGGAAAACGCGTCGAGTTCGGCTTTGGCGGAATCGTTAGCGACCTTCGCGCGGGCGGCGGCGGTTTCGGCATCCACTACTTCCTGCGATTTCGCGCCTCCTCTACCGGCGGGACGGTCCTCGACGACATTGCCATCCTGATCGAAACGGACGCGTTCGAGCTTGCGGACCGTGGTCACCAGATTAGGGTCGGCTCCGTGCGCGAGCAACACGCGAATGGCGGCTTCGCGATTCAGGGCGGCGGCGAACATCAGCGCGGTCTGGCCGTGGACGGATTCCCTGGCATTGACGCTGGCCCCGTGGTCGAGCAGAATTTTTACGGCTTCGGGGTTGCCCGAAGAGGCGGCCAGCATCAGCGCTGTGGTTCCGTTGGCCTTCACCGAATTCGCGCCGGCTCCGACTTTCAGCAGCGCTTCGATGATCGCCGCGTTGCCGTTGGTCGCGGCCATGAACAGAGGGGTGATGGCGCCGTCGCGCGTGGTGACCTTCACGTTTGCCCCGGCGGCGATGAGAATTTTCGCGGTGTCCAGATCGTCGTTGAACGCGGCCCAGTGAAGGGCGGTGCTGCCGTCGCCCTGCGCGCCATCGATATCGACACCTTGTTTCAAGAGGGACACGACGGCAGCGCGATCGCCGCGCATGGCTGCTTCGGAGAGGCGCGAATCCGCGGCGAACGCGAGCGTCGATATCAGCAGCAGCCCGATTTGAATCCGCATCTGTAACCCCTAAATGGCGATTTCGCCGGTGCTGTCTCCGAATTTATCGACGTTGACGTTGAGCTTGTGGAGCATGGTCAACAGGACGTTGGCCATGGGCGTCCCGTCCGGCGTCCGGACGTGGAGATTGCCCTTCAACTGGCCGTTGGCGTGGCCGAGCAGCACCAGAGGCACGCGCTTGTGATTGTGAACGTTCGAATCGCCCATGGGGCTGCCGTACATCACCATCGAATGATCCAGCAGGCTGCCGTCGCCGTCCGGCGTGTTCTTCAATTTTTCCAGGAAGTACGGCAGCATGCTGACGTGATAGCGGTTCAGCTTGGCGAATTCGGCGATTTTGGCCGGATTTTCGCCGTGATGTGAGCAGGGATGGAACGGAGTCTTCACGCCGCTTTCGGGCCACACGCGTCCGCTCACGTCGCGGCTTAATTTAAACGCCGAGACGCGCGTGACGTCGGTCATGAAGGCGAGGGCCTGGAGGTCGAACATCAGGCGCACGTGCTCTTCGAACGCGTCGGGAACCCCGAGAGGAGCGGCGGGCAGCGCGCGGGCTTCGCCGCTGGAGTTGTACTTTTCGATTTTCTGGATGCGCCGCTCGATCTCGCGCACGTCTTCCAGATAGACGTTCAGGCGGTTGCGGTCGCCGGGACCCAGGTCCTTCTGCAACCGTTTCACGTCGTGGGCGATCCAGTCGAGGATGCTGGTGTTGACCTTGCCACGTGCCAGCCGATCCTCGGGCGTGCCGCCTTCGCCGAAGAGATTCTCGAACGCCATGCGCGGGTCGAGCGTCATCGGCAACGGCTGGGTGGGAGAAGCCCAACTGATGGTATCGGCGTAGACGCAGGCGTAGCCGTAATCGCAGGCGCCGGAGGCGTCCACCATTTCGATACAAAGCTGGATGGAAGGAAGCGGCGTATCCTGGCCGAACTTTTGCGCGTACAACTGGTCGATGGACGTGCCGACGAAGTAATCCGAGCCTTCGGTCATTTTCGGATGGGCTGCGGTGAGATAAACGGCGCTGGAGCGAAAATGGTCGGCGCCCTCTTCGGCGGCGGCCCAGGCGGTGGCGGGATGCAGGTCCGTGTCGCTGACGATGGTCAGATAATCGCGATAGGGCGCGAGAGGCTCCAGCGTCTGGCTCATTTCGAAATCGCGGCCGACCTTCTCGGGCGACCAGTAGTGCTTATTCGTCCCCTCGCCGGTGCTGCCGGCCGATCCATGCACCATCTCGATACAGGCGAGGCGAGTGGGCGGCGCGGCGGCCGTCCTGCTCACAGGAGTCTGCGCGGGCACCATGGAATCGAGCAGCGGAAGGGCCATGGTGACACCCATGCCCCGCAGAACGCTGCGTCTCGAAAGGTGCTTTTTCGTAAGAAACATCGGGTCTCCTGATTACTGCCTGTTCGCGACCACATCGTCGGTCGCGGCCGGCGAATTTTCTTCCGCCCGTCTCATCTGGAACGGCGTGCTCTTCACGATGGCCAGCACCAGCGTCGAAAAGCGGTTATTATTACGCGCGGCTTCTCTTGCCACCGATCGTACCACCGGCATGTCGGACGGCTCCAGCACGCGTCCGATGCCGTAGGCGAGAAGATTTTCAGTGAACGTCTGGAGGAAAAGGTCGGAGTGGCCGAGAATCGCCTGGCGCAGGCTGGCCGGGCCGTCGAGCTTCGCGCCGTCGAACATCTTGCCCGAAGGATCGATGCGGAAGCCGCTATCGTTGGTGCGCCACACGCCCAGCACGTCGAAATTTTCGAGCGAGAATCCGATGGGATCCATCATTTTATGGCATCCCGCGCAATTCGGATTCTTGCGATGTTCCTCCAGGCGCTGGCGGACGGATAGTGGCTTCGCAACATGGCCCGTGCGGAGCTCGGCGTTCTCCGGCAGCGCCGGAACGTTCGGCGGCGGCGGCGGTGGAGGCGTGCCGAGCAGCACTTCCATCACGTACTTGCCGCGCTGCACAGGCGACGTTCGAATGGCGGTCGAGGTCAACGTGAGAATGCTGGCCTGGCCCAGCAGGCCGAACCGATTCGGATCGGTCAGCGTCACGCGGCGGAAGCGGCTGCCCATGACATTGGGAATTCCGTAGTGTTTCGCAAGACGCTCATTGACGAACGTGTAGTCGGCGGTCAGCAGATCGACGACGTTGCGATCTTCGCGGACGATGCTCTCAAACAGCAGTTCCGTTTCGCGGCGCATGGCGTCGGCCAGCGTGCGGTCGAAGTCGGGATACTCGAACAGATCGGGACTCACGTTCTTCAGGTTCTGGAGACGCAGCCACTGGCCGGCGAAGTTCGTGGTCAGCGCCGATGCGCGAGGGTCGGCCAACATGCGGCGGACCTGTTTTTCGAGGACCGCCGGATCTTTCAATTTGCCTTGAGACGCAAGGGTCACCAGCTGCTCATCCGGAGGACTGCTCCACAAAAAGAACGAGAGGCGGGAGGCCAGTTCCAGATCGCCGATGCGGTAATTCCGTCCCGGCGCGACACCGGGCGGCGTGCGCTCGAATCGAAACACGAATTCCGGACTGGCGAGAATCGCCTGAATCGCGGTGCGGATACCGGAGTCGAAATTTCCGTCGTTGCGGCCGCGCTGATAGAAGCCGAGCAGGCTCTCGATATCGTTGTCGGTGACCGGGCGGCGATAGGCCTGGCGCGCGAGGCTCGCGATAATCTTCTTCGCGCAGGAGACTTCGTCGTCGCCCGTGGGCCGGCAGGTGAAGATTTTCCGGCGGCTGGGCGTATCGGAAACGCCGGCGGCCACGGTCGGTCCGGTGATGGAAAGTTCGTGCAGATGCGGCAGGGTGGTCATGCCGGGAACGGTTCCGGCGCTGACGTCGACCAGGCTCTGCTCCACCATGCGGTACTCGTCTTCGAGAGGTCCGTCGAATTTCTGGGGGAACGACGCGGAGATTCTCTGCGGACCCGCCCGGACCTTAATCGGCGGCGTCTTGATCCCGTCGTTGGCGAGCTTCATGCTCGGGTTGATATCGAGCAGCGCGACGCGCTCGCCGTTCACCGCGATTTCGATCTGCTGGCCCGTGCCCTGATTCAAGCCGAAAAGTGGGCCGGTCGGCGAATAATAGAATCCAACCTTGAAAATGTATTCGCCGTCGGCGGGAAATTCGTGAACGACGGAGAGGCCGCCTCGCGTGCCGAACGGCGTGCCGTCGACGTGGCGTGTTTGCGAGGCCACGCGGGGGATGGAGTACGTGCTGGTCAGCGCGAGCGCTCCCGGATCGCCCACCGCTTCCCGGCTGATCCTGCCGGCGGCGCGAATGTAGCCCTCCATCAAGGCCGGTGAGATGGACAGAACGTCGGCCATGTTGTCGAATCCGTGGGACATGTCATCCGTGGGAAGCAGAGAGGTCACGTCGGCGTCGACCCCGAGAAGATCGCGGACGGAGTTGGCGTACTCGGTTCGATTCAGGCGATGCAGAGCGGGGTGGCCCGGATTCGGATGCGCGGCGGCGGCCTGATCGATGCTGGTTTCGAGCGTCGCGGCGAACGCCTTCATCGCGGCAGCGTCCGGACGAGGCATTCCGGGCGGAGGCATCAACCCGGCGCGGAGCTTGCGAATCACTTTTTCGGCCTGATCGGCGTTTTGTTCCGGATGCGCCAGATCGAGTTTGGTAACGGAAAAGCCGCCCGATTTCAGATGGTCGTTATGGCAGCCCGCGCAGTATTGATTAACGAGCGTTCGAGGAGGGCTGGTCTGGGCCATGGCAGCGGCGCCGAATAGCATCGTCAAACCGCTCCAAACGAACCAGTTCTTCATCAATTCTCCCCTCGAAAACGGCGTGGTTGCCGAGGAACTGCCGCCAGCAATCCCGGAACGAGTTTATCGACGCGCGCACGCGAAGTCAAGGGTACCCATTGGCGGAAATCCGATGATGTCGAGGCGGCGAACAGCTTCTGGCGGCTTCTTCATCTTCAGAAGCCTGCTGAGAGCAGGCTGCACATGAGTGGCCGTCCCACATCTTTGGGTCGCTTTAGGGCGTAATGTTGATTTTGGCGGCGAAGCTTTTATAACCTCCGACGTTCACAACGACGTTTTGCAGGCCAGTGGGGGCGTTGGTCGGGACGGTGAAGTTCACCTGAGTCACGCCGACCAGTCCATAGGGGATGCCGACGAACAGGGGCGTGACCGAGACGCCGCCCACGGTGAGCGAAAACTGGCCGCGGGGGGCCGGGAGCTGGTTCACGGGAATCGACGGGGAGGGAGCCGACCCTGTGGCCAGGCCTCCGGTGACGTCGCCTTCCCCAGTGATGAAGAAGGCGAGGCTGGAGCCTCGTTTGGCGGTCCCGGTGGGGACCAGTTGATTGTTGGAATCGACGAAAATTCCAGGGATCGAAGGATAGACGTCGAAAAAGAAAGTCGCAACGCGGCCGTTTTCGTTCACGGCGAGCAGAGCGGTGCCGGCGGGCGTTTCATACGGCACCTGAATCACGATCTGACTATTCAGAACGTAGTAAATGGGCGCCGGGACGCCGTTGACCGTAGCTGACACGCCGCCAATCGAATAGGGCAGAGGGACGTTCGAAGCTATTTGAAGCTGGGAGGACGCGGCCAGGCCGGTGCCGCTGACGTACATCAGCATGCCGGGCGCGGCGGCGAGTTCATAGGACGCCGCATTGGCGATGCCGTCGATGCTGATGAAGGGAGATGCGCCGATCACGAAGGTGACCGGAACGTTGATGAACTGCGGAATCGTGTTCACCGACTGGAAGACCAGCGTCGCGGTGTACGCTCCGTTGGCGAGCCCGCTGGAGACGGCGGTGAGGAAAACCTGCGAGGGTCCGGTGCCCGAAAGGGGGTAGATGCTGAGCCATTTCGTGGTCTGGTTATTGGGAAATACCGAGAGCGACCATTGCTGACCGGCGGGAACGCTCACCGACGTGTTGTAGGTGACAGTCTGGCCGGGGCTGGTGGACAAGGGAATCGATTTGACCAAAGTAGAGAGTACACCGGGATTGGGCGAGGGTCCTTGGAAGGGCACGGATGTGGTTACGGTGACGGTATTGCCCTGGGTGTCGGTACCGTCGAGCTCGTAATTCAGCGTGGTGGGAAGAGAACCGGTGCTCCAGCAGATTCCGGCTTGCAGGCTTCCCAGCGGCGCGAGGCGCCACGATCCGAACCAGTCCGGGATGTTGGCGCTGAGGTCGTTACCACCGGCCAGGAAGCGGGTCAACGCAACTTCGTAACCGTTCTTCTCCTGAAGATCCAACTGCTGGTAGAAGGGATGCGAGGCCGTGCAATTCGGATCGTAGGTGGGGTTCCGGACTTCTGTTGAAGGCGAACTGGTGAGGGCCATGGCGGCCGAGAGCTGGCCAGGCAGGAACTGGACGGAGATCTGCTGAGTCCAGGTGGCTCCGCTGGCGTCGCGGCCGCTGAATCCAAGCACGCCGGTGGAAGGAATGGTGTTGACTGTCGCTCCCAGTGCGGCGGAGATGGTTCCGTGGGCGGGGATGGCGGAGGTACCGAAGAAACTGGAGATCTGCGACGCGTAGCTGGTGCCGAAAAACGTGAAATCGGTCAAGGTCGTGGCGACGCCCGCGATTTCGTTCAGCGAGACGGTGAAGAAGAACGAAAATCCGTTGGCATCGGGCGCCTGCTGGTAGACGGGGTTCGGCGAAACCGAAGGAACGATGGCTGAGGTTGTCGTGGGAACGGTGATGGTGACGACGACCGATGCCGACGATCCGTTAAATCCGGTGCCGCCGCCATAGGACGCAAGGATGGTATTGGCTCCGGTGGACAACTGGCTTCCGAAGACGGTTAGCGTAGCCACGCCGGAGCTCGACAGGTTTACGCTGCCCAGGGTGACCGTATTCACGGTGAATGTGACGGAGCCCGTCGGCGTCGAGGAGCCGCTGTTGGCTTTCACCGTGGCTGTGAGCGTGACCGACGACGTGATGGCGAGGTTGGCGGGATTGGCGGTCAACGTGGTGCTGGTGCCATTCGTTGGTTGTCCAGTCCACGAAGAGAACATGTTGTAGGCGTCGACGGAGCCAAGTCCGGTGACGAGGTCGTATCCAACGGTGGTGGAATAGCCGAGGTTCCCGTTGGAACAGTTGGGCGAGCCCGCTTTGCAGGGGACGATATTGTTTCCAAGTGTGACGTCGTGAAACACGTTGGTTGTATTGCGTGCGAGTGTATATAGCGTGGGATTGATGTTGCCCAAGCCTGCTTTGGTCTGCGCGCCGGCGTTGATCAGATATTGGTTCAACAGCGTGACGATGCCGGCGAAGACAGGTGTGGCCGCCGAGGTGCCTCCGATGATTCCAACCTTGCCGCTGATGACGACGAGGTAGCCGTCATGATCGGGTGAGGCGGCAAAGGAGACGTCGGGAACGTCGCGTGCGCCGTCGGCAGGCACGCCGGGAGCGCTCTGCCAGGAAGGTTTGGTATAAAAAACGCTGACGCCTCCGCCGGTGGAGGAGAGGCCGTTGCGTTCGGCGGTATCGTTCCAGGCATTTTCGGGGATGTAGGAAAGCGCGGTGCCGCCGTTGGAGCCTGTGGTGGTGCTCCAATAGTTGACCACTCCTTCGTTGAACGTGGTTCCACCGACCGCGGTGACCTCCGGGATACTGGCGGGCATGTTCACTGAGAGGCCTCCGGAAGCGGTGACGGCCCCGCTGGCATCGCACGAGGCTGCGCCGCTGTCGCCGGAGGACGCCATCCAGGTGATTCCTTCGGCGTTGGCCTGTTGGGCGAGCGTGCGGTAGGCGCTGGCGGTGGAGGCAGGACTGCTGGAGATTTTCAATTCGCATCCGCCGTAGCTCATGCTGATGACCGGCGCGATGTTCTGGTCGATGGCGTATTCGAGTGAAGTCACGACGTTCTGCGAATAGACGTAATTAATGGACGCGTTGCGCGCGACCGCGCCGGTCCAATCAAGATCGAGATTGGCCTCATCCAGATCGTCGGTGTAGCCGGGGTCGGCGGAGCCGGGGACCAGAACGAGCAGGGGATTGTTGGCAGGCAGACCGAACATGCTGCGGAAGCTTTGTACGTCGGTGAGATAGATGTCGGTCTGGCCGACGACCACCAGGTTTAGTCCGGAGCCGTTGATGTTCTGGTTATAGAGTTTGTTGATGTCGTAGATGACGCCGAGGTCGCCCGGAGCGAGGTTATGCGTGCCTCCGCTGCTGTTATAGTCGGGACCGGTCAGGGGTTTGAAGGTGCGAGGGGGAGGCTGCAGGCGAAAATCGTCGAGGCCGCGAATGGCGAGCACGAAGGGTTCGAGCGCAGCGGGGATGGACGGTTCGCCGATGGCGGAAAAATGGAGCTGGCCGTCCACTTGAAAGTAATGCATAGAAGTGTGAAAGGCGGCTGACACCTGGCGGGCGGTGCCGCTGAACAAAATCCAGTTGCGGCCGCGGGCCTGATAGTCGACGGAGAATCCCTGGGCCTTGAGCCAGGAGGAGACGCCGGCGAAATCGGAGACGCTGAGGCCGAAGCGGTCGGCGTACTGTTCGGGGGTGATCCAGTTGTGATAGTCGGGCGAGCCGGGGGTTTGCTGGTCCTGGAGCAATTGCACGAAGGCCACCTGCTGGGCGGGAGACTGCTTCAACACCATGGTCATGGCGGTGATGCGATGAGTGTCTTCCATCAGGCCGCGGTCGTCGCGGACGTTGGCTCTGGGATTGAGGTTTCCCGGGAGGACGACGGTGCGCTGGTCGCGAGCGGCGCCGAGGCGTCCCTGCTGGGCCAAGGCCAGCGATACGGGGAGCAGAGCGACGATCAGGAGGCGATTCCGGCGCGTCATGGATCGTAACTATATCACGTCCGGAAGGGCGCAAGATTGCGGGAAGTTGAGCAAATCAGGTAGATTAGAAAGGACGGTGAGGTGCGAGAGCGGTTGAATCGGGCGGTCTCGAAAACCGTTGAACCTTCACGGGTTCCGTGGGTTCGAATCCCACCCTCACCGCCAGAACTCGGGGACTCACTTCAGTTTCTCTTCCGCCCTCCGGCGAATCTCGGGATCCGGATCCTTCGCCGCCTGCAACAGATGAGCTCTGGCCGCCGCGGCATCCCCCTTCGCAGCCAGGATCGTGGCCGCATTCAGGTGGGCCAGGCCGAAATTCGGTCGCAGTTTCAGGGCCGACTGGAGCTGGCGAAGGGCGTCGTCGGGACGGTTGAGGCCGGTCAGGGTTGCCGCGTAATTGACGCGCGCGTCGGCATCGTTGGGACTGCGGCGAACGGCGCGCTCGAAATACCACGCCGCCTCCGGCAGATTGCCCCGCGCGGCGAGAACATGGCCCATGTTGCTCTGCGCCGCGGGCAGATCGGGTTGGACCCGCAGAGCTTCGCGAAACTCCGTTTCCGCGCGCGCCAGATCCCCCACGCCGGCAAGAAGTTCTCCCAAGGCGTTGTGCGCTTCCGCCATGCCTGGGTCGAGCGCCACAGCCTTCTCAAAGGCGGCCGGATCGTGAGCGGCGAGACCTAGCTGATACCAGAGGAGAGGATCGGAAAGTCCCGCCGCCAAACCCCGCTTCAGCACTTCTGCGGCACGCTCATTCTGCCCGGATTGCGTCAGCGCTCCAGCCAGGTCAACAAGCGCTACGCTCGAATTCGGTGCACGCTTCAGTGCCTGGTTGAACACCGAAACCGCGTTTCGTGGGTTGCCTGCGTTCAGCGAGGCTTCGCCTAACTCCACATAAAATTCGGGGCGGGCCGGCTGCTGTTTCGCGATTTCCGCGGCGAGCTGCGGCAAACCCGCTTTTAAATTGCTCTGCTGGGTCACCTGCGCCACGGCTTCGTACAGCAGATTTTCCGGAGTGCGCGGCAGGGGCGACGGATAATAGGGCACGACCGTGCCGCGGTATTGCTTCGAATCGAACTCCTGCCGCTCGGTGAGCGGAGCGAGCAGATTCGCGGGCGGACGCCGCTGGATGTAATGGTCCGTCATCACGGCATGCACGACATCCTGCGTCCGACGTTTCGGCATGTGGCAGGCTACGCAATCGGTTTCCTTCGTATGCTGGGCGGGCAGAGCCTGGTGGCATTGGCCGCATACGCTGTTGTAATGCAGCGTAGCCTGCTCGCCGCGCGGAATGTCGTGCGGGTTATGGCAGGTGGTGCACGTCATTTTGCTCTCGAGGAAGCAACGCGATTTGCGCAGACGGTAGGCGGAATGCGCGATCTCGAAATCGTCGCGGTACGGGCTGCCCGCCGCGTGATCGAAGAAGATCGTGAAATTGCCCAGCGGCTCGCCGGGCTTGTAGGAGAATGGCGCGCGGCCGTACCTTACGATCGAATGCGGCAGTTGCAGGCTGGTGGTTTCGAGGTGGCATTGCATGCACACCTCCATCTCGCGATCGCGGGTCAACCGGGCCGGATTGACGATCGCCTTGCGGATCTCCTCGACCTTCGCGCCGGCGGTTTTGGCGACGCGCATATGCTCGGCCCCGTCGCCGTGGCATCGCTCACAACCGATGCCTTCGGGGAGAGCGCCCTCAAAAAGCGGCTCGCTGCCGGGTTCGTCGTGACCCAAGGGGATTTTCGGATACGCGTTGTGGCAGAACATGCACTCGTAGGCCACGGCCCGGGGCGGCAGGGCGTAATCGCGATCATGGCCGGGATTCATGGCCCACTCGCCGCCATTTTCCGAATACCAGGCAAGCGGCAATTCGATCAGCGCTCCGCGATTGGTCCGATGCAGGTAAGTGCGGACATGGTTCCCTGAACCCATGACGTAATCGATGCTCGATTCCTGAACGTCGGTCTCCTTACCCGAGTATCCGACGCGCCACCGCCGCTGATAGTAGGAGCCGCCGCGTTCGAGAATCGCGTACCAGGTATCGGAAGCAAGGTGGTGGTAGCGAACGGGCTCGATGGCCGCGGGTTTGTAAAAAGACCGCGCCATGCCGGTCTTCGCGAAGGTGGCGGCGACGCCCGGATGGCAGGCAGCGCACTGGCCGCGGAGGATTGCACTGGCGCCGAGGAGAACCGCCAGGAGCCGCAGGCCGCCGTTAAAATAACGGTCAAATAACGGTGGGGCTTTCGGCGGCGAGGATGATAAGTCCAGATCCTTCAAGCGCATCGGTCCCTTCTCGCTTCCGTTGTACCATGTCTCGAAGCGGTTAATCCCGTCATTCTGAACGGTGAAACAACGGTCAAATAACGGTGGGGCCCGTGGCAGCGAGGACGATAAGTCCACATCCCTCAGCGGCATTCGCCTCAAACCCGTTAAACCCGTCATCCTGACGATCAGTGTCCCTGGCGTGACCGAATGGAAGCGGCGGTTGCACTCCTTATGTCGAGCAAAGGGGGCGGGTTATGCGGCGGGAAACAGAGTAACGACCGCTCCGGCGAAAATATACGGTTAGGGCGAAAAATCGGGGACAGCCCGCTCTGTCCACGCGGCGCGGTAGGGTATGGCGTTTCTCGAGCACTAAAGCGCGCCTTAGGACAGAGTAGGCTGTCCCCGATTTTTCGCGAACTGTCTGTATCGGCCCTAGAACATGAACTTGATAACTAATTGAAGCACGCGCGGGCCGCCGGGGGCGCCTGCCGCGGGCGACGTCACGGTGCCGAAGCCAGTGACGTTGAAACTGCCGTTGGCGTTGCGTCCCAGCGCCGTTGAGGTGATCGTCGGCGATCCAGTGACAATGCCGTTGGTGGTCGGATACGAGTTAAAGTTCAGCGTGGTGTTCATCCCAGTGAAGTTGGCGTGGTTGAACACGTTGAACGCATCCGCGCGCAACTGAATCCGCGCACGCTCTTTGATAGAGATCTCCTTCTGAATGGAGATGTCGAAGTTGATCACGCCAGGATATCGCATCCAGTACACACCCGAGTCCACACCAGTGCTACCGATGGGAGGGGCGAAGAAGCACGCCGCATTGATGCGGTTAAAAGGATCGCTCGACCCGGTGTTGACATTGCAGCCTTGCATTACTCCAATGCGCGCGCCCTCCGTGTTCGAACCAGTGATGTTCACGTTCCCTGCCCCGGACACGCTGTAACCGGGAGTGAAGGGCTGGCCGGAGCGAATCCCGGTGACGCCGGAGATCTGCCAGCCTTTCGTTGCGAGTTTGGTCAGATAATTCCCGCTCTTCACGCTGGGGAGCAGGTATACGTAGTTCAAGCCGAAGCTCTGGGTCACGTCAAAGCTGGCCGGACCGTAATCGGCTTCCTTAGTGTACTGATCGATGCGCACGGAAGTGGTATCGGTCGACGCGGTGGTTAATACCTTGCCGTACGTGTAGCTTGCGCCTACGAACAGGCCGCTAAGCGCGCGGCGGTTGAGAGCGATCTGGAGTGCATTGTAATTGGACGTGGCCGCAGCTTCGTAATCAGTGATGCTGCCGTAGCCCTGATAAGGTTCGAGAAACGCCTGTTTCAACGCGTTGTTGCCGAGCAGGGCCGTGGGGCTGGCGGCAACGAGAGTCGGGTCCTGGCTCTGCGGGAGGAAGTCCGTGCCGTACGGGATCCCATTGACGTTCCGGTAGTCATGGAGGTGGCGCCCCTGCGTTCCTACATACGCTGTATCCAAAATCATGGACCAGGGTAAGCGGGTCTGAATTGAGAATTGGTACGTATAGGTGGTTGGAATCTTGCCGGGTGGATCACTCAAGACCACATTCGGCGGGGCCAGAAAAGCGGTCGCCGGATTGATTTGCGAGGCAAAGCCGTAGAAGAGAGTCGGCTGGACGCTCTCAGGAGGGTTATTCACATTGTTGAAAACGAGATTACCCTGGACGCGGTCGTAATAGATGCCGCCGCCGGTGCGGATCACCATGCGCCCGTTACCAAGCGGGTCCCAGGCAACGCCGAAGCGGGGACCCCATTGCGGGCCACGGTTTTTCGTTAAGTACTGGTTGCAGCCGCCTTTTGCGGCCTGGCAGATTCCGTCAAAAGGATTGCCGCTACCGGGAATTTCCAGTCCGATATCGTAAACAGGGTAGTAAGCCCCGGTGAGCGGATTGAAAGCAGACCGCGCATTCGTCGCCGGATTGATGGCGGGTGTGAACAGCTTCGGCGCCAGGGCCGGATTGTAATCCGCCAGAACGAAGGTCGATGCCTGAAGGGACGCGTCGTACTGCGGCTGATACCATGATGCGCGCATGCCGTAGTCGAAGGTAATGTTGGGCGTGACCTTCCAGGTGTCCTGAACGAATTCCTCGATATTCCAGTAACGATACTGACCGTTGATGTAGCCGCTGGCCTGATCGAAGGTCTGATAGACGCCATACATCATGTTGGAATAACCGTAGCCCGTATCGATTGGATTGGCCGTGTTATCGCCCCAGTTGTAGCTGCCGTTGTTATCGTTAAACGAAGTCTGGTTCTTACGGCTGCGCTGGATGTAGATGCCGGTCTTGATGGTGTGCTTGCCCCAAACCTTGGTCAGGTTGTTGCTGATATCGATGGTGGTGTTGTAGTTGACGAAGGGGGCGTCGGCGGTTCCGAACGAGGGGCCGTTCGAGAGGTGCGTTCCGTTCACGCCGATCTGCGGGATGTAGCCGTCCTGCACGGCGCTGGGATAGAGAATCGGAAGATTCACGCCGGAACCGGCGCTGGTAAGAAGGGTGCCCGAGTCAAAGATGTTGATCGAGTTCTTGGTCATGCCGATGTTGACCTCGTCGGTCATGGTCGGATTGATAATGTAAGTTCCGCCGCCGGCGAAGCTGTGACCGGGGGTGGGAACCTTGATCTTATCGAGCGGAACAGTTTCGCCCAGGACGAACGACCCGTACACATAGGTGACCGGTTGAATGTTATTGATCCAGTGGCCGAAGACGCGCAAATTCTGGGTTACGTTGTAATCCATGCGCAGCAGATCTTCGCGGCGCGGCAGTTGTTCGGACACCTGAGAGGTGTAGTTATACCCGACACCGGAGGTGTTCGGCATCGGCAGAAGGCTTGCCAGCGCTTTACCAGGCCCATAGATCTGGCTCGGGGGAATGATATTGCCGGGTACCGGCAGTTGCGTGTTCGGGTCGCGGATGGTCAGAGCCTTGCCGTTATTGTCGACGCTTTGCGAGAAGTTGCCGGTGCGTTCAAGCGCGGTGGGTACCTCTACGTTCTTCGCGGCAGTGGGCGCCAACTGGTCCTGCCATTCTTCGCTCCAGAAGAAGAACAGCTTGTTCTTGCTCTTCAACAGCTTCGGAATGTAAACAGGGCCGCCTATAGTGTAGCCCGGATCGTTATACCGGTACAGCGTACGCGGGATTCCGCGCGCATTATTGATGAAGGTATTCGAGTTCAAACCCTCGTTGCGGTGATACATATAACCGCTGCCGTGGAGTTGATCGGTGCCGCCTTTGGTCACCATGGCGATTTGTCCGCCGGCGTTGCGGCCATACTCGGCCTGGTACTGGCCGGTGAGAACCTTGAACTCGGCGATGGAATCGGTGCTGACGGTGACGTTCTGGCTGCCGTCGGCGCCGGTATCGATATCGCCGATACCGTTGATGGTGAGCTGGTTCATGGTGCCGCGGTTCCCGTTCACATACACGCTGCTGAGCCCGCCGACACCCCCGACCGCGACGTTCGCGACGCTGAATACGCCGGGAATGAACTTTGCCATATCGAGAGGATTGCGTCCGTTAACCTCGAGGTTGTCAATCTGCTTGCCGACGATGGCTTCGGAACGCTCCACGCTCTCGGTTTCCAGCATGGCGGCGGTGGCCGAAATCTCGACCGTCTCCGTGACCACGCCGACCGAGAGCGACAAATCGCCGAGGGCCAACTTGTCCTGGGCGCTGAGCGGAATATTCACTCGTTCCAGTTTCTTGAATCCCGTGGCCAACACTTCCACCGTGTAATTACCGGGAAGCAGACCGGCCAACGTGAACTCGCCCGAGTCAGTCGTCTTGGTAAGGGTGTTGACCCGCTTGTTCATTTCGATGGCCGTGACGGTGGCGTTCCCTACTACTGCGCCTTGTTGGTCTACGACGCGGCCCGACATGGACCCGGTGATGTTCTGCGCATTCGCATGAACAGCTAGTGTCAACAATGACATCAGTATCGCCGGAGATACTCTTCGCATATCTTAAGCTCCTTCTTTAGTGACCCTGGTGACGCACCCTGCTCTGGCAGCTCTCGCAACACCCCGCGACTAAACCTACTAATAGAAAACAATTAGTAGTTAGTTCGTTCGTCGAAGTATATATCAGTCTGGATTGCTTTGCAACGCGAAAAAACATGCGCCGAAAATGTTCCTCGGTGTCTGGAATTATTGCATTTAAACCGTAATTTAAGGTGCTTTAGGGGCCCAGACCAGTTCGGCTTATTTACTCGATTCCAGCTCCTTAAGCAGGCGAAGGGCAAGGTCCCGAAGACCCGGGTCGCTGCTTTTCGAGGCGAGCCGAAGATGCTCGGCCGCGGCGGCCTTGTCGCCTTTGTTGGCGAGCACTCCGCCCAGGTCCAGTTGAGCGTGACTCAAATCGGGGCGAAGCCGGACGGCTTCGGAGTATTCGTGGAGGGCGGCGTCCACCTGGCCTTTCCGCTCTAACAGGGTCCCGAGCAGGTCGTGAGCCTCGGCCAGGTTCGTGTTGAGCTTCAGGGCGGCTTCGATTTGTACTTGCGCTTCGACGAATTGACGCAGAGAGTTGAGCATGGAGCCGTAATTCACACGGGCGGCGACATCGGTGGGGTCAAGGCGCACGGCCTGGTCGAACTCATACGCCGCCTGGCGGAAGTCCTGCTTCCAGGCCAGCACGTTCGCGAGGTTTCCGTGTGCTTCGCCGTAATTGGGCAGGACGCGAACGGCCTCGCGGAACTCGGCTTCCCCCGCCGCGGGGTCGCCAAGCTGTGCGAGAGCGATGCCTGTGCCGTTGTGCGCCTCGGGCATTTCGGGATCGAGGGTGAGCGCCTGTTTGAGAGAGCCAAGAGCCGCGCGAAAGTCGGCCAGGTCCAGTTGCGCCTGGCCGAGAGTGTTCCAGGCGCGGGGATCGGCGGGCGCAGCGGCCGTGGCGCGCTTCGCGATGGCGACCGCCTGCGCGGGTTGCCCGGCTTCCTTCAAGGCGGTGGCGTATTCGAGCAGAGCCGGAACATACGCCGGATCGCGGCGCAGGGAGTCTTGAAAGGCGATGAGAGCGCGGGCTGGTTGTCCGGCAGCTCGAAGGGCTTGAGCGAGTTCCAGGTATGGTTCGGGCCTGGCTGGATGGAGCGCTGCGAGGGCATTCCCGAAAACGGGCAATCCTTTTTCAAGATTCGCCCGATCGCGCACTTGAGCCAGGGCGAGGTAATAACGATTTGCCACGGTATTCGGCAGAGGATCGGGATAATAAGGCACCACCTCGCCGCGGTAGGAACTGGACGCGTCTTCGTGGTGCTCGGCAATGTCGGCCAGCAGATCGCCGGCGGGTTTATGGCGCTGGATCAGGTGATCGGTCACCACGAGGTGAACGATGTCCTCGGTCCGGCGCTTCGGCATGTGGCAATCGATGCAATCGGTCTGGGTGGTGTGGCGGCCGGAGGCGACCTGCGCGGCGAAAGACGCCTGATGGCACTGGCGGCAAACTTCGTTGTAGCGATTCACCGCTTCGGCGCCATGCCGGATATCGTGCGGATCGTGGCAGGTGCTGCATTTGAGCGCGCCTTTGCTTTTCAGGTAACACTGCGAGGCCCGCATCCGCGAAACCGCGCTTGCCGTTTCGAAGCGGTTATCTTTTTTCGGTCCAGCAGCTTCGTCAAAGGTGAGCACGAAAGAGGCGAGCGGCTCGCCCGGCTTGTAGCTGAAGTCCGGTCGCTGGTAGCGTTTGATGGCGTGAGGCAGGAGGAATTCGGTGGTCTTCAAGTGGCATTGGGCGCAGACTTCAAGCTGCCGGTCCTTGTCGAGCCTCGCGGGATTCACGATCGCGGCGCGGATGGCGGCAGGCTTCGCGCCCGGGGTGGACGCGACGTCGACGTGCCGCTGACCGGGACCGTGGCAGCGCTGGCAGTCGATGCCCTCGGGCAGTGTGCCGGAATACACCGGACGGTCTCCCAGCCGGTCGTGCCCCGGAGGGGTTTTGGGATACGCGTTGTGGCAGAACATGCAGTCGTAGGCGATCTGCCGCCTTGCGTAGGGATAGTCGGGAGCGTCGTAGCCCGGATTCATGGCCCAGTAGCCGCCTTTTTCCGCATACCAAGCGAGAGGGAGTTCGAGGAGCGTGCCGTCGGCATTGCGGTGCACATACGTACGCATGTGGTTACCGGAGCCGACGATGTAGTCGATCCGCTTCTCGTCGACGTTGGTTTCCCGGCCCTCGAAGCCTCGCTGATAGCGGCGCTGGATCAGGACGCCGTCGCGGTCGAGCATCTGATAGTAGGTGTCGGACGCGGAATGGTAATAGCTGTTGTTTTTCGTGAAATCCTCGACCAGGATTTCAGGACGCGGCGCGGAGAAGGAACGGCCCATGCCGTTTTGCCGGTAAGTTTTGGCGATGGCGGGGTGGCAGGCTGCGCAGAGTTTCGGGTTGGCGTACTGGGCGGCGGCGGCGGCGATGCAGAAAAGAAAACCTGCCATCGTTTGCCACTGGCGTCGCGTTGACGTACGGATCGCTCCTCTATAAATTCCGCCTCATTCTAACATCCGACGAGATCGGCTGGCATCGCGCATCGATACGATTTCTATCGCTTGAGGAGCCAGATTTCTGCCAGGCGGGATTTGTTGCGCCAGTTTAGATTTTCTTCTCCCGTTGCTTTATCCCAGGTGAGCACGATGCGGCCGGTTTTCAGGAATTTCGCATCGACCGGAAATTCCTTGAACTCGCCCATTTTCGAGCCGTCGATGGTGGGCTGGACGCGTTCACCGTTAATGCGGAGGTTCGACTGGCCGGCTCCGGTGGTGCGGACGACGTACTTCGCGCTTGGATCGAGGCCGTTGTAGGCCATTTCCGTTGGAAAACGGGTGACCTGCCAGGTGATGCGCGCGCGGCTGCGGCCTTGATCCCACCACCAGAACGTGCGGTTCGGCGCGACCTCGGGCAGGACGTGCGGGGATTTGGAAAAATCGCCGGGATTGTCGTAATAGCTGCCCGGGCCGGGATGTTCCCAGCGGGCGAGGGCGACGAGGCGGGCGGTCTTATCGGCTTCGTTCGACAAAGCTCGAATTTCCTTGAACTGGTCTTCGAGCCACCAGCGGTTGTTGAGCGGCGTGTCGATAAAATCGAGCACGGCGCCGCGCTGGGGGTCGCTGGCGTAGTATTGTTCGACGCTCGATTGCAGGCCGATGGAGGCGAATAATTTCGCGCACAGATCGACGATGCGGGCGCGCAGTTCGGGCGCGGAGGAATGGTCGACACCGCGATAGAGCACGGCGGTGGCGTCCTGGATGGCGCGCTCCGAACCGGTTTTCGGGGAGTCGAGAAGAATCTCGTTGACCTCATCTTCAAGTTTGGTTTCGTAGATCAGACGGCGGCGGTCGTAGGCGTCGTAGTTGGCGCGCAGCAGGCACATCTGCCATCGCCAATTGGTTTCAAGCTGCGGAGCCATCTTTTCCAACTGCTGCCATTGGAGCAGGGTTCCTTCGACCGCGCCGTTGAAGATGAGGGGGCCGTGCCAATTGCGCTCCAGGGCCAGAATTCCATCGGCGGCCTTCTGGCCGATGTTTGACGCGAAGTAAACGCGGGCATACTCGATCAGGATGTCGCGAACGTCGCGCGAGGGGTCCCAGGCAAGGGCGCTCCAGATGGTCTTGTTGACGTCGTCGTGCGCGCCGTCGGAATAGGAAATGAAGCCGTCGGTGAACACGGCGGTGCGATTGTGGATGGCCGCGTATTCTTCGGGCCTTGGGTTGATGGCTTCACGGCCGAGGGTGCGCGCGTAGGCGGGGTCCCAGTCCGGCACCTCGTATTGGGAGAGCTTGTTGTGGGTGATGTCGGGGTAATCGCGCACCTGGTATTGTTTCCCGAGACGCGCGCGCAGGTCGGCCAGAGGCGCGCTGGAAGGGCCGCCCACCAGGCCCCCGAACCATTTGGGCGATTCGCGGTCGAGGTAGTCGTAGACGAATTGTTGCTGCGGCTTCGAGAACATCTGCATGGACATCCAGATTCTCGCCTTGGGGTGAATGGGAAGAATGAGCTTCGCCATGTCCGCCAAGAACGGGAGGACGAGCTCGGGGAATTTTTTCCGGGGTCGCCGCCGGGGAAGAAAATGCCGGTCAGCTCCGGCGTGTCTTTGAAGAACTGTTCGGAGCGGGCCAGGAGGTTGGCGCGCTTAGCCTGATCGTTCAAATCGAAATCGGCGGGAATCCAGACCCAGTAATCCAGGCCGTAACGGTAACAGATTTCTCCAATGGCGCGGTTCATATCGCGACGCGGGAATTTCATGACGGGCGTAGGGCGGTCGTCCTGAAACGGAATCCCTTCGATGCTGTTGGCGCCGAAGAAGGTCAGTTCGCGGATATATTGTTCGAACTGCTGGGGGCTCCAGGCATCGTAGGAATTGGCTTGCGTGCGATAGCCGAGCTGGTGGCCTCGAATGGGATCTTTGGGCGCGGTGGCGATGTCGAGAGGGGAGTCGATGGTGAGCTTGCCGCTGGCGAAATCGGCGACGCGCAGAAAATTGCCGACGCCGAAGAGTGCGCCGCGAGGATCGGCGCCCATGATGCGGACCGCGACCTGCTGCTTGCTCTGGTCGACGAAGAGACGGTAGCCTTCGGGCTTCGCCACCGAGGCTTCGGCCAACTGGCAGACGGTGCATCAACCGCCGACGACTTTGTGGCGGACATTTAGCGACGCTAAGCCGAACGCGATCGATGTGACACAGGTGCGGAACTTCGTATGCAAGTCACCGCGGCCTGGTTGGGGACTGGGCGTCCGTTGCTTCGTCACACAATTGGACCGGAGATTGCACAAATGACAGACCGAGCGTTGGTGGTCCGCGAGTGCGCATGGAGGAGGTCGCCATTCGCATCAACTACTTTCACGGGTCGTCGGATGACTACCTCAGGGCGCTTGGAGTGGATCGAGCGCTCCTTCCAACCCGTGACGACTGGTTCGCGTTCCACGAGGAGGACTATCGCCGACCGATGGAAGATCGGCTCAACTACTCGCTCATCTGGGAACTGAACTGTCGGATCGTCGGATTCAGCTCGACCGATCGAATTACCTTCGGCAATGAGGCGTTCATGCATCTACACATCCTTGATCCGGCCAATCGGCGACAAGGGCTCGGGGTTCAGTTCGTGAAGGAGTCGGCTCGGGTTTACTTCGACGTGCTGCAGCTGGAACAGCTTTTTTGCGAGCCAAACGCGTTCAACGTCGCCCCCAACCGAACCTTGCAAGCTGCCGGATTCCGCTACTTGTTCACTCACGAAGCGCAGCCAGGTCCGATCAACTACCTACAGATCACTACACAGTGGGTGATGACCCGAGGCGACCTTTCTGCCTGAGTGCTGGAAGACGAACCTTGCGATGGGAAACGTGAAGAGCGCATGAGGACGTCGCTTATCGTCGTCGTTTATGGAGATCGGGTTGTTGCACCCCGGGGAAATGGGCGCGGGCATCGGTTCGACGCTTGTCCACGCGGGGCACCAGGTGTTGTGGTTCGCAGACGGTCGGAGCGATGAGACGGCACGGCGAGCGAGTGTGGCCGGACTGGTTGCCGAGTCCCTCGATGAGATCGTCCAACGATGTGGGCTCATCGTGTCGATATGCCCACCTCACGCCGCCATCGATGTGGCGCGCCTTGTCGTCGGAACTCAGTCGACTTTCAGCGGCATCTACCTTGATGCCAATGCAATATCCCCGCCCACCGCAGCATTGATTTCGTCAATCGTCACTGATACGGGTGCGCGTTATGTCGATGGCAGCATCATTGGCTCGCCACCGCCGAAGGACCGCTTCCGTTTCTATCTCTCCGGTTCCCATGCGGCAGCGATCGCTGAACTTCTCTCGCCGCTGCGCTGGATGTCGTCGTGCTAGGCAAATCTGCGACGGCGGCATCGGCGTTGAAGATGACCTATGCAGCCTGGACGAAGGGCACGGCCGCGCTGGTCCTCGCCATCCGCGCGACAGCAGACCACTACGGGATCGACAAGGCGCTCGTGGCCGAGTGGGAGCAGTCGCAACCCGAGCTGATTCCGAAGTCCATCCGTGCCGTCGCATCGGCATTGACGAAGGGCTGGAGGTGGATCGGGGAAATGGACGAGATAGCCACCACATTCAGGGAGGCGAGTGTCCCCGCTGGTTTCGCTCAGGCCGCTGCAGAGGTTTACCGGCGCGTGCCCCACCAAGAGCCGATCGGTGACGATGCCGACTTGCGCAAGGTCCTCGACGGCCTGTGGGCAGATGAGAGTGGGCGCTGAGGGACTCGAGGAACCGACTTCAGCCGTCTGAAGGAGTTGAGGTGGTCCTTCGTTGCTCAGATTGTGAGCAGAAATCACACTTGAGTAGGGACCTCGTGTCGGGTCCCTACGCTGAGCCAATCTGGATGGTTCGGAACGCTCGTCTCGCCGCCGCAATGCTCCCCCGTGGCAAAGCAGAACGTTCACGCTGTGTACTCGCCGTCCGATAAGTCGCTTGCTGCACATTCCGTGAATACGCGCCGAGTCGTGACAACGACGGCGAGCAGCCACAACGGAGGCGCCGCGGCCGCGCAGCGCTCGGCGAGTCCCAGCAGCGCGCCGTGGCTTTCGAACACATACCACGCGGCGAGGCCAACCGCGAAACTCGCTGCAGCGATACTCGGAGCACGCGTCATCAGCAGAGCAGGATGTAGTCGATGCGAAGCGAATATCGGCCACGTACAGCAGGCCAGCGCCGCCGCGATAACAGCGAGTTCGTGCGGGAACGAGTATCCGTGACGCGGCTGACGGAAGACAGCAATCAAAAGCGTCGCCACGCCTCCGCCGGCGAGCACGACGCGGCCAACACGTCGAGCGGCCCGCAATCCGAGCGCGGTGAGCAAAAAGCAGAAGCCCAAACCGGCTAGCGCTGAGTTCATCACCCACGAGTCGGTCGCTCCCTGCGTGGCAAGTTGGCTGATCGTGTCGCGCACCGGGTTGTAGGAAGCGGGTTGAATCGCCGCGGCAACGAAAAAGCCGCCGACGAGCAGCAACGGGGCCGCGCCGGCAGCCGCTACCGTCCACCAGGGGATCGCTTTCACCTTTGGATTTTACGCGCCGGACTTCCTCTCTGAGGCGCCGCTAGGCACCCTGCGCCCTGCTCGGTATCGGCAGATACAGGGATGGGTCTCGGGAGGAGAATGGGACGTGGTGAACTCCACGTGTACCGTGACGCCGTGACGGGTGGAGGTACAACCTTTGGCCCTCGGCCCACCCAGGATCGTGTTACTCGACTCGGTCGGGCTTGTGCTGGGGAGCAGATTTCCCCGGGCCCGGCAGCCGAAATCGGTATGTCGAGACAAGGTCGTCGTCACGCCCATACGGGCCGCACCGATTGGCTACGCGAACGTCATCCTTGGTGGCCAAGACGGACTAGTCAACATCCTCGGGATCATCTTGGGCGTCATCTCCGGTGGCGGAGATCGGACTGTGTTGCTGGCAGCTGGCTTTGCGGCGGCTATCACCGAATCGATCTCAATGGAGCGGTCGGATTCACCTCAACCACCGCAGATCGTGATTTCTTCGAGGTGCCCAGCGCCTGCTGGTCGAGGAAGCGGCTGTTCACTACCATATGGAGCTTGAGTGCCGTGAAGTAACCCAGCTCTACCGAACAGGCTTCTCTGGCCCATTGCTTGAAGTGGTTGCCACGATCACGGCGAACCGAAACAAATGGGTCGAGACGATCCTTGAGGAGGAGCGACACCTCCAGCCTGTGTCCAACCAAGACATCATGTGCAGCTCAGTGACAACCACCCTGGCCACGTTGATTGGCCACCTCGTCCCTCTCTCTTCCGTTTGGTCTTTCTCGAACGCTCGTCGGCCTTGGTCCTCGCAGTGACCTTGAGTGGGGAGCGTGCTCTTTGGGGTCGGTGCATACCAAGCGCTCACCAGGGTTGGCTCCTGGTGGAAGCAGGGAATTCGTATGGTTCTCATCGGCCTCGGCGCCGTGGCGCTCGGATTCGCAATCGGGCACCTCTTCCCCATGCACTCAGGAGCCGAACTCAGCGCCAAACCAGCCAACCATTCCAACGTCAGCGTCATCGGTGCCGTCTCCAGGATCCCTCCTGCGACGCCGTGAGGTGCGACCACAACGGCCTGGTTCGTTTCGGCCCCTTGAGTAACACGAGCACCCGGGTTCCGACGCCCATCCACCTCCCGCGGCCGTCGAGCTAGCAGGTGAGCCCTATGAGAACCGAACCCCCTCATAGTCGACTCTCTCCAATCGCACATTCCATCCCCGGCACAGAGCGGTTCGTTGGTCTTGCCCCGTTTTGACGGACATCCACGATCAGGCGACAACGCCTGGGAAGGATGTCCATTATGGAAACCATGGCGAACGGGAAGCGGCCGCGGCGGTCCTTCTCTCCTGAGTTCAAGGCCGAGGTGGTCGACCTGTGCCGCACGAGCGGCAAGACGATCGCCGCGGTGGCCCGTGACCTCGACCTCACCGAGACGGCCGTGCGCCGCTGGGTGGCCCGGGCCGAGATCGACGCCGGCCGTCGCGAGGGGCTGACGACCGAAGAGCGCAACGAGGTCTCGGCACTCCGCAAAGAGAACAGGGTGCTGCGCGAAGAGCGCGACATCTTGAAGCGAGCGGTGGCTTTCTTCGCGAGGGAGACCCGGTGAGCGTGTACCCGTTCATCGAGGCGGAGAAGGCTGGACAGGGTGGCAACGTGAAAAAGGCGTGCGCACTGTTCGAGGTCTCCCGCTCCGCCTACTACTCGTGGTCCCGCCACATCCCGTCGATGAGAAAGCGTGCCGACGCCGAGCTTGCCCCGAAGATCAAAGAGATCCACGACAAGAGCCGCCGCACCTACGGCGCGCCGCGGGTCACCAAAGAGCTCGCCCGTCAAGGCATCGCCGCCGGCAAGAAGCGTGTCGCCCGCCTGATGGCGCACCACGGCCTCGCCGGTCGGAGAAAGCGCCGATGGAAGAGGACGACGATCGCCGACCCCACTGCCACCGATCTCGCCATCGACTTGTTGAAGCGCACCTTCGGGCCCGAGATCCGAGAGATCGACACGGCCTGGTGCGGCGACATCACCTACGTCCGCACGTGGGAGGGCTGGTGCTACTTGGCGAGCGTGATCGACCTCGCCTCGCGGCGCGTCGTCGGCTTCGCGACGGCCGACCACATGCGCGCGGACCTCGTCTGTGACGCGCTCAAAGTCGCCCTCGAGGCCCGGCGTCCGGCCCCCGGTCTCATCTTCCATTCCGACAGGGGCAGTCAATACACCTCGGAGCAGTTCCGGAAGCTCCTCGACGGCCACCGCGTCCGCCAGTCGCTTTCGAGAAAGGGTGATTGCTTCGACAACGCGGTCGCCGAGAGCTGGTTCTCGACGCTCAAAGAAGAGCTCATCTACCGGCACGCCTGGCCGACGCGCACACAGGCGCGACGGGCGATCTTCGAATTCGTCGAGGTCTTCTACAACCGGCAGCGGTTGCACAGCTCACTCGACTACCTGACGCCCGTCGAGTACGAAGAGCGGAGGATCAAGGGACTGCAGAACAGCGCGAGTCAAGCGGCATAACCAACGTGTCCGTCAAAACGGGTCAATCC
>CAVVNE010000014.1:0-74102 GCA_963749245.1 Bryobacterales bacterium | reverse complement strand
GTATTTGCCTGGGGACGATGCGCGCGTTGCGGCGTCGCTGCTGGCGACCAAGAATCGGATTCTTCCCTGTGAGCTGATTGAGAACAAGTGGGAGGATCCGCTGCCGGAGTTCAGAGTGATCCCTTTCCGATTGGGGCATGTGCATTTGGCGGAAGAATCGGTGGACGGTATAAACCGGCAAATTCCTCTTGAAAAAGAGGGCGGGGGTGATCGGCGCTGGGCGTTGTCGCTGGAGGCTTTTTCGGTGTTTACCGGCCAGCCGATTGTCTCCACGAATGCGGACTTGAATTTACAAATCGGAGCGACTTTCATTCCAGTCCCGCTGGGGACGACGGGGCGTCCGATGTGGGTTCGCTATCTGCCTCCCGGGACGATCCCGACGATTTCGGTTCTCGATATCGCAAGAAATCGCGACAGGATTCACGACTCAGCGGTGTTTTTGGGGATCACTGCCCTGTCGGCGGCGCACGACCGGCTGACGAATTCGTACCACGAGAGCGTCTCCGGCGTGGAGGTTCACGCACAGGCGTTCGAGACGATGCGGCGCGGGCGTTTCATGGTTCCGGCGGCGGGTGAGTACGTGCTGGAGGTGTGCCTGGGGTTAACAGTCGCCGCCGGATTGATCTTCGTGTTCGTGCCCGGGTGGTGGGCGTATGCGGTGGATGTGCTGCTGCTGGGCGCGGCGTTCTGGATCCCCTATGAATCGTTTCGTCACGCGATTGTTTTTCCTATTTCCGCGCCGGTCACGGTGGCATGGCTGGCGAGCGCGAGCGCCGCTACCTTCCAGTACTTTT
This sequence comes from Bryobacterales bacterium, assembly GCA_963749245.1. Taxonomy (GTDB): domain Bacteria; phylum Acidobacteriota; class Terriglobia; order Bryobacterales; family Bryobacteraceae; genus Palsa-187. The sequence goes on along the minus strand of CAVVNE010000014.1, from coordinate 73,308 downwards.
TCGTGCGCCGTCAATTGCGTACTTCGGAATCGGAGAAATCGCGATATCAGCAGGCGATTCACTGGGTGGCGCACGAGATGAGGTCGCCGTTGACCGCGATTCAGGGGTCCAGCGAGATCATGACGCGATACAAATTGCCGGAGGAAAAAGGCAAACAATTGAGCGAAATGATCAATTCCGAGTCAAAGAGGCTGGCGCGGATGATACAAACATTTTTGGATGTCGAACGGCTGGCCGACGGTCAAATGGAGTTGAAAAAAGAATCCTTCGCGGCGGGCGATGTGGTAGAGGCTTGTCTCAAACGAGTGCGGCCCATCGCGGAGCGGAAGAATATCAACATTTTTCTCGATGCGCCGCGTAGAGGCGGTGATGACGGGCGACCGCGAGCTGATGGAGTACGCCTTTTACAATCTTTTGACAAATGCCGTGAAATATTCGCCGGAGGAGACGGAAATTCATGTCGGCTCGGTGCTTCTCGGGACGGCGAACTGCGCCTGTCGGTGCGCGACCAGGGCATTGGAATGGACGCTGCGGAGCTGAAAAACATCTTCAAGAAGTTCTATCGGACCAAGCGCGCGGAGGCGTCGGGAGAAGTTGGTACCGGAATCGGGCTATCCATCGTCGAACAAATAGTGACTCATCACCACGGGCGCATGGAGGTGACCAGCGAACCGGGAAAGGGAAGTTGTTTTACTATAATAGTGTCCGCGTCCAATCCAAAGGTTCCGCCGGCGGCGGAAAATCCCGCCGATTCTCACAATGCAGAAACTTTTAATCGTTGAGGATGACGCGTCCGTTCGCAGCACCATGGTCACTGTGCTGGAGCTGGAGGGCTATGCCGTGGAGGCGGTCGCATCGACGCGGGAGGCGATCCACATGCTGGAAGCCCAACCGTACCCGATTGTAATTTCCGATATTTATCTGGACGACCGCACCGGGATCGACGTTCTGAAAACGGCTCGTCTGCACAACCCTGCAGGCGCGGTGATCCTGATGTCGGGGCGCGGAAGCATGGAGACGGTGATGGCCGCCACTTCCGGAGGCGCGTTTGATTATCTGGCGAAGCCTTTTGAGATGTCGCTGATGATCGATACCATCAAGCGCGCGGAGAAATCGTTTTCGGGCGAAGAGGACGAGGACGAAGCCGCGGCAATCGACGATTTGCCGGAGACAGAGATGATCGGCAGCTCGCCGCGCATGGTCGAGATTTATAAACAGATTTCCAAAGTCGCGCCCACCGATGCGACAGTCTTGATCGAGGGCGAGACGGGAACCGGAAAAGATCTGATCGCGCGCATGATTCATCGCAACAGCAAGCGGGCGAATTATCCGTTCGTGCCGGTGGATTGCGGGGCGATCGCGCCCTCGCTGCTCGAAAGCGAACTGTTCGGCACCTTGAAGGGTGCCTATACAGGAGCCGACCGCGACCGCATGGGCGTCTTCGAGGCGGCCAACAACGGCACGGTGTTCCTGGACGAAATCGGTGACATTGAGTTCGGATTTCAATTAAAATTACTGCGATTTTTGCAGGAGCGGGAGATCCGGCCGCTGGGATCGCCCAAAGCTCGAAAAGTCGACGTGCGCGTGGTGGCGGCGACCAATCGCGACATGCAGAAAATGGTCGACGAGCAAAAGTTCCGCGAGGATCTCTGGTACCGGCTGAACGTGGTCCGCATCAGCGTGCCTCCCCTGTGCGAACGGTCGAGCGACATTCCGCTGCTCGTGCATTATTTCCTCAATCGCTATAACGGGCGCTATTCGCTGGACACAAAGCTAACCGAGTCCGGGTTGAAGGCGATGGTGGAGTATAGCTGGCCGGGCAACATCCGGCAGCTTCAGCACATGATGGAGCGGCTGACGATCCTGGCGCCGGGCGGGCGGATCGACGCCGCGGCGGTGAGGCAGGCCATCGAACAGATGGATTCGCGCGACAGCGCGAGCGAGTCGCTGGCCGACACCGAGGCGGAGCAGATCCGAAGGGTGCTGGCGGCGACCAATGGAAACAAGAGCAAGGCCGCGAAGATTTTGGGGATCGAGAGGAAGACTCTCTATCGCAAATTGGAGCGGATGGGTCTTTAGACGCCGGGCTTTGCATCTTTCATGATGATCTGCCAGGGCGCGTAGCCCCGCGCTGCGGAGTAGGCGTCGTCCTCGATCGAAAACACCAGGTCGATGACCGAGCCTGGTTGGAACTCGGCGGCGCGTTCGGCGAAGTTCCAGGCTTTAGCTCGCAGCGTCCGGCCTTGCGACTTTAGCTTTGCGAAGAGATGTTTTTCTTTGTTCACTTCGCAGGCTACCACTTCTAAATTTCGCGCAACGAACACGGGGACAGGATTGCCGAAGCCGAACGGGGCGAGGCTGAGGATCTGGTTCACCGATTGATCGTCGATTTCGAGGAAGTCGATTTCCGCGTCGATCTCGACGGTTCTGATGAAGTCTTCCGGTGTCAGCTTCGTTGCCGCGTGAGCGCGAAAGCGTTCGCGGAACTCTTCGAGACGGCCGGTGGAAATGGTGACGCCCGCGGCCTGGCGATGGCCGCCGAACTTGCTGAATAATTCGGGCATCGACTCCAGCGCATCGAGTAAATGAAACGCGGGAATACTGCGGCCGGAGCCTTGCGCGGTGCCGTTTTCAATGCCGAGGACGAACACCGGGCGGTGGTAACGCTCCACCACGCGACTGGCCACGATGCCGACCACGCCGCGATGCCATCCTTCTCCCGCAAACACCAGCGCGGCGTCGTCATCGGTCACGATTTGCTCAATGCACTGCTTGAAAATGGTCTGCGTGATTTCCGCTTCGGTCTGCTGGCGATCCTTGTTGAGGTCGTGGAGCTGAGCGGCGATGGCGCGGGCGCGCTCGGGGTCGCTGGTCGAAAACAGTTCGATGACGTCGCTGGCGCTGGCCATGCGGCCTGCCGCGTTGATGCGGGGCGCGACCCGGAATGCGACATCGCGGGCGCTGGGCGCCACTCCCTCCGCGAGTTCGGAGACCTCGAGCAATGCGCGAAGGCCCGGATTCCGGACGTCGCGCAGGCCTTCGAGGCCTCGCTTGACGATGACGCGATTCTCGCCCGTAAGCGGAACCACATCGGCGACAGTGGCGATGGCCACCAGCTTCAGAAACGATTCAAGGTAGGCGTCACGCTTCGGATGATTCGCAAGAAGAGCCTGGATCAGCTTCAGCGCCACACCCGCGCCGCACAGATTTTTTTCCGGGTACGCGCAATCGGGGCGATTGGGATTGAGCACGGCGAGCGCCGGGGGCAACTCGGCTTCAGGCAGATGATGGTCGGTGACGATGACGTCGATGCCGAGCTCGGACGCGGTGCGGACCACTTCGCCGGCGCGGATGCCCGTGTCGACGCTGATAATCAGCTTCACGCCCTTCGCCGCGGCGTCCTCCACCACGTCGCTGCGCATGCCGTATCCGTCGCGCAGGCGATGAGGGACGTGAAAAGTGACCTGGCCGCCCAGCAACTCGATTCCCTTTTTCAGAATGACGACAGACGTGGTGCCGTCGACGTCGTAATCGCCATAGAGCAGGATGGGCTCTTTCTGTTCGATCGCGCGACGAACGCGGGCGACGGCTTCGGGCATGCTCCTGAGCAGATAAGGATCGTTCAGATCGTCGAGCGACGGCGCGAAGAAGCGACGTGCTTCGGCGGCATCGCGATAGCCTCGGGCCCACAGCACCCGGGCGGCCGGAGGCGCAAGTTTCAGCGCGCGGGCGAGAGCGGAGACGGCCGAAGCGTCGGTGGGAGCGATGGACCAGTTCATGGGAGCCTCGCAGGGCACGGCCCGATGAAGAACATGCTCATTACGTCCTAGTTCTTCGAAAAATATCCGCCGCCCAGGGGCGAATCGCCGTCGGTTTTGTGCTGCGCATCGTCGACGCGGTCGAGAAGATCGTTCAGGTCGTCGAACCACTCCGTTCGCAGATCGAAAACGTAGACGCGCGGCGCCAGGTCGAAGGACAGTTCGATCTGGCAGGTGAAGCCGAGATAGCCCCCCATTTCCTTGAGCCGCAACTCGATGGCGCGGCGCTCTTCGCGCGGCAGATTGGCCGATGCGGCGTGGTCGAGCGCGTCTTCCAGAATGTCCGAGTTGAATTCGCGCGCGTGAATCGTCACCAGCTTCGCTCCGGCCGCTTCGGCCGCGGCCAGAAACCTCTTGTAATCTGGAAAGCGGTCCGTATCCCAATAGACGGGCGCGGAGGTATCGGCGGCGCGGGGATGGCTATGAAAAACGATGATGCCGCGCGCTTCCAGGGTGCTCTCGATTTCGGCGAGAAGGGAATCCAGATTTAGTTTCATTTCTTCGTCAATATAAGGATGTCATGAGGGCCGGCCAGGTCGCGCGCCGACGGCGTCACGATGGTCTTCGGTCCGATAAAAATCTTCTTCGCTTGCGCGATAGCCTTGCGCACGTCGTCTTCGCAGACGAAATCGACAATCGCCGGCTCGTCGGCCGGGGGCTCCTGCTTCGGCACGACACCCCTGGTTGCCAGAAACTTCTCGACGGCCGAGACGATCTGGGCCCGGCTGATATTCTTGGAGTCGAGTTCGGCAGGCATGGGGCTCGCATCGACAGCATACGCCAGCCGCTTGATGTTGATCAAGTGCAAAGGGCCGATATTGTCGCTGGTGGAGTTGCCGGCCACCGCGCCGCAGCCAAGCGTCATGGCAGGAAACAAATTCGTCGAGAGTCCGGTGGAACCTGTGGGCGTAGGCGAATTGGCGATCACCCGGTAGGCGGGCATGCGCAATGCGAATTGGCGTATGCGCGCGTCGTCGGTCGCGTAGATGCCGCAGGTGTGGCCCAAGCCCGAGAATCGCAGCACCCCTTCGCAGGCGTCGAGCGCGGCGGCGAAGTCGGCGACGAAATAAAGAGACAGCACCGGCGACAGCTTTTCGGCCGACAGAGGATGTTCTTTGCCGATGCCTTCCAGTTCTACGGTGAGGATACTCGTGTCCGCCGGAACCTCAAAACCCGCCATCTTAGCGATCTTTTCCGGCGGCTGGCCGACGCACTCGGGATTGATGCCGAAATTCTTCGTGATCAGCAGGCGGGCCAGCGCAGCGGTCTGCGGAATGTCGCAGCGGTGCGCGTGGTTCGCCTTCAAGGCCGCCACAATCGGCTCGCGCAGCGATTTTTCGGCCACCAGCGTCTGCTCGCTGGAGCAGAGCGTTCCGTAATCGAAGGATTTTCCCTCCACGATTTTCGCAATCGCATCGGGGATATTGGCGGAGATATCCACCAGGACGGGAACGTTGCCGGGGCCGACACCATAGGCGGGCTTGCCGCTCGAATACGCCGCGCGGACGATCCCCGAGCCGCCGGTCGACAGGATCACGGCGGTGCGGCGATGGCGCATCAACTCGTTCGTGCCTTCGATGGTCGATACAGTAAGGCACTCGACCAGGCCTTCAGGCGCTCCCGCTTTCACGGCGGCCTCTGCCAGAACCGACGCGGTTTCGCAAGTGCAGGCGCGGGCGCGAGGATGGGGCGCAAGCACGATACCATTGCCCGCCTTGAGCGCGATGAGCGTCTTGTAAATCGCCGTCGAGGTCGGGTTGGTAGTGGGCAGGATCGCCGCGACCACTCCCATCGGCACGCCGATCTCGACAATCTTCTCCTCGGGAATCTCGCGCAGAACGCCGAGCGTTCGCATGCCGCGCATGCGCCTGGCCAGAACGTCGGCCGCTAGCATGTTTTTCGCGAATTTGTCCCGGGCGTTGCCGTAGCCCGTTTCTTCGACGGCTCGTTCGGCCAGGCGCTGGGCATTCGACCGGGCAGCGGCCGCCACGGCCTCAACCACAGCGTCGGCGTGGGATTGGGAAACAGACCGGTAGCGCGTCCAGGCGGCGTAGGCTCGATCTACCTTGTCGCGGACCTCCTGTATCGAGATGAGGTCTTGATCCTGCAACGGGTTGTGTTACTTCTTCGCGCCGGGCAGGATTTTTTCGATATCCGTGTGCGGGGCGGGGATCACGTGGACGGCCACCAGTTCTCCCACGCGGCGGGCGGCTGCGGCGCCGGCATCGGTGGCGGCTTTCACAGCGCCGACATCGCCGCGGACGGTCACGGTAACCAGTCCGGAACCGATGTACTCCTTCCCGGTGAGCACGACTTTGGCGGTTTTCACCATGGCGTCGGCGGCTTCGATTGCGCCAATCAGACCTTTGGTTTCCACCATACCCAGGGCTTCCATAAAAGAGTTCCTCCCATGCAAAGCGAACATACCAAACTAACATAAGACGGCACCAAGCGATTGAAAATGCGCCCATTCACAAAAAAGCCGGAGAGTATGTCATCCTTGGGAACGGAACGAACGTCTTGTGCTGAATGGCAGTTGCCGGCGCGGTAGGTGTTGAATTTGCAGGTGTAACCTCGGCCCGGTCGCCGGCCATCATTACAACGTACGTTTCGTAACGTCTGACACTACTCAGGGAGAAAAGAAAATGAAGAAACTGATATCTCTGTGCGCGCTTTTTGCGCTCACCACGGTAATGGCCCTGGCGGCCGATGTGACGGGAACCTGGAAGGGCGAAGCCAATCCCAACGGAAAGGGCGGACCTCCGACGTTCACCTTCAAGATGGATGGATCGAAGCTGACTGGCACCACAACGGGCCGCGGCGGCGAGACGGCGATTTCCAACGCCAAAATCGACGGTGACAATATCTCCTTCGAAGTCACTCGCGAAATGGGCGGCAACACGGTGACCACCAAGTATTCGGGCACCGTCTCCGGGACCTCGATGAAGCTCACGATGGAGAGCGCACGCGGCAGCCGCGACATGACGCTGACCAAGCAATAAATCGACAAAGATCCAAACACCACGCCGGTTAGAGGGGGTTCGTCATTCTGAACGTGAAAAATCTCGTGCTGGCCGGCGTGTGTGTCGCGGCGTGCTGTTTTCAGGCCATAGCGCTGGGGCAATCGGGCGTGGTCAAAGCGGAAAACCAGCCTATTCCCGGCGCGACGGTGAAGGCCACGCAGGGCGACAAAGCCCTCAGCACCTTGACCGACGACAATGGCGCGTATCACATTGACGGCACGACGCAAGGCGCCTGGATCGTGACCGTCGAAATGTTCGGATTCACTACCGCGCGCAAAGAAGTCACCATAGGCGCGACTCCCTCTAAAATCGACTTTAACCTGACGCTGCGCGAGCGGCAGCAATTCGGACGGGGCGGTGGAGGACGCGGCGGACAGGCCGCCCCAACTAATGGCGAAGCCGAGGCACCCACCATCGATATGTCGGCCGCGCCGGAAGCTCCCCCAGGAACGGCCATGGCCGCGGCCGATGCCGCCGACCAATCGCTGATCGCACAAGGCAGCATGAGCACCGGTGTCCAGACCAACTCGGGCGATTTCCGGCCCGACGAAATGGGATTCGGCCGCGGCGGAGGATTCGGCGGACCCGGTGGACCGGGAGGGCTGGGTGGACCCGCTGGTCTCCAGGCGGCCGGTGGACCGGGAGGCGGCGGTTTCGGCGGACCCGGTGGCGGTGGATTTGGAGGCGGCGGCCGCGGCGGCGGTGGTGGCGGCGGACGAGGAGGCGGCGGACCGGGCGGACGCGGCGGCGGACGCGGTCCTCGCGATCGCAACGGCAACAACGCGTTCATCGGAAATCGCGCGCGCGGCAACACCAATCGCATTACCGGATCGCTGTTCTACACCTTCGGCAACTCCGATCTGAATGCGCGGCCGTTTTCCGTCGACGGCCTGGTGGCCCCCAAGGCGGCCTATTCGCAGAATAGATTCGGCGTCTCGGCCGGTGGACCGCTGTTTATTCCGAAATGGTTCAATTTCGATAAAATCACCTGGTTTTTTAATTACACCGGCAATCTGGTGCACAGCGGCATCGACCAGGCGTCCAGCCTGCCGACGGCGGCCGAACGGGCCGGCAATTTTTCTAACGTCAGTTCGCTGATTTACGATCCCCAGTCCGCCGCGCCTTTTCCGAACAACATTATTCCTACGGCGCGCCTGAGCCCGATTTCGCTCGGCCTCCTCTCTTTCGTGCCCTTGCCGAACCAGGCCGTCGCAACCACCAATCAGGATTACCGCCTCATCGCCGCCAATCCAAATAATTTCCAGGCCCTAAACACCAGGCTGAACGCGACCGTCACGCCCAAGGACAACCTGGCCTTCGTCCTCAACTGGCAGGGGCGTAATGCGACCAACCATCAGTATTTCGGCTGCTGCGACTCCACCAGCGGGAACGGATTCAACAGCAGCGCCACCTGGAGGCATCGACTGGGAACGCGAAGCTTCGAATCCATCCAGATCACCTTTAACCGCAACACCACCATCGGCACGCCGTACTTCGAAACTCTCGGCCAGAACGTGGCTTCCGAACTGGGAATTCTGGGCGCTTCGCAGGCCCCCACTAACTACGGCCCGCCGAGTCTCAGCTTTACCAACTTCAGTTCACTCAACGATTCGGTCGCCACCAGGAGCGCCGTCGAGACCTTTGGTGCCACCGACACCCTGACCATGCACAAGGGCAAGCACAATTTCAGCTTCGGCGGCGGCGTCACGCATTATCTGAACAATCTGGACACCGACCCCAACGGCCGCGGCGCTTTTAGCTTCTCAGGCCTGTCGACGGCGCAATATCTCAACGGCCAGCAAACCACCGGCACCGGATTCGACTTCGCCGACTTCCTGCTGGCGCTGCCGGAAACCAGTTCCATCCGCTACGGCGATACCAGCACCTATTACCGCAGCACCGGCTTCAACGGCTACGCGGTGGACGATTTTCGCGTCAGCACAGGCCTCAGCCTGAACCTGGGTATCCGGTATGAGTATTTCGAGCCTTGGCAGGAAAAGTACGGCCACGCCGCGAATCTCGCGGTCGCTTCCGGTTTCTCGGCGGTCGAGCCGGTACTGCCTGGGCAATCGGCCTATGGCGTGACGTATCCGGCGTCGCTGCTCAAATCGGATAAAAACAATTTCGCGCCGCGCATTGCGCTTGCCTGGAAGCCGAACCCCAAGGGCAAGATCCTGGTTCGCGCCGGCTACGGCCGGTATTACAATCCCAGCCAGTACAATAAATTCGAAACGTCGCTCGCGGCGCAGCCTCCCTTCGCCGTCACCAACACAGTCACCACCAGCAGCGCCTTCCCGCTGACGCTGGCCAGCGGTCTGACGCAGACATCCGGCAAGACCGTGACGAACACCTACGCCGTTGCCCTCGATTACCGCGATATGTACGCGCAGAGCTGGAACGTCAGCATCCAAAGGGACCTGCCCAAGCAACTGGTTCTCGAAGTCGCCTATAACGGAACCAAAGGAACGCGCCTCGATGTGCCGGAGTCGCCGAATCAGGCGCCTCTTGGATCTTCGTTGACTTCAGTGCTGCGATATCCGATCGCCAACGTCGGCAACTTTACTTACGACACGCCGGTGGGCAACTCGATTTATCACGGCGGGACAGCGCGCCTCACGCGCCGGTTCTCTAGAGGCGTTTCCGGCAACCTGCTCTACACCTATTCGAAAGCCATCGACGACGCGGTGCTGGCGCAGAATTTCTACGACCAAGCGGCGGAACGCGCGATTTCAAGTTTCAACCACACTCATGTGCTGTCGTTGAACTTCGTGGCAGCCTCGCCCGTCGACGCAACCAGGGGATTTCTGTCGCGCCCGGTGTTTCTCGCCAAGGCGCTGAAGGACTGGACGCTGTCCGGCTCGGTCAGCGCGCAGTCGGGATCCCCTCTGACGGCGACCGTAAGCGGCAACCTCGACGGCACCGGATCGAGCGCCGCGCTGCGGGCCAACGCCACCGGACTTGCCGAAAATGCCGGCACGGGCTGGTTCAACACCGCCGCGTTTTCCGTGCCCCTTCCGGCAACCTTCGGCGACGCCGGCCGCGACACCATCATCGGGCCCGGCTCGGTGGTTCTGAACCTGTCTCTGTCGCGCAGCATCAATCTCAAGAGCGAGCGCCGGCGCCTGGAATTCCGCATTGACACTACCAACTTTCTAAACCACGTCAATCCTTCCGGATTGATCACCGTGGTGAACTCCTCGCAATACGGCGAAATCACCAGCGCGGGAGGCATGCGCGCCGTCACCGCTACGTTAAGGCTGAGGTTCTAAAAATATGAGAAAGTCGCTGCTGGCGTTGATTCTTGGTTCTGTCATCGTGATGTCGCTGTCGGCGCAGTTCACCGTCGAAACGCGCCTGGTGATCGTCAACCTCTCGGCCAAAGACAAATCTGGCCGCCCTATCATGACCCTTAAAAAGGACGACGTCGAGGTTTTTGAAGACGGCGTCCGGCAGGATATCAAGGTGTTCGAGCTGCAAAGGCTCGAAGGCGAACAACTCCCCGCCATTGCCGATTCCACTCCGGCGCAATCTCGCACCATCGAGGAGAAGGTTAAGACTGCGCCCGGAAAAGCCTACGTCGCGCCCGCGTCGAACAGCGTAATCAAGTATCAGGACCGCCGCCTGCTCTGCCTGCTGTTCGACATGACCTCCATGCAGCCACCGGAGCAGTTGCGCGCCCAGGAAGCCGCCATCAAGTTTGTCGAAACGCAGATGACCTCGAACGATCTGGTCGAGATCATGACCTTCAATTCCAATATCAAAGTCGTCGAGGAGTTCACTGCCGACCGCGAGCGCGTCATCACATCGCTCAAAAGATTGACCGTCGGCGCGGGGTCCGACTTCGCCGACATGGCCTCGACCTCAGCCGATGAAGGCGACGACAGCGGAAGTTTCGCCGCCGACGATACGGAGTTCAACATCTTCAACACCGACCGCAAACTGAGCGCGCTCGAAGACGCGGCCAAAAAGCTCGGCATGTTCCCCGAGAAGAAGGCGCTCATTTATTTCTCGAGCGGCGTCGGCAAAACGGGCGTCGAAAATCAATCGCAAATAAAAGCCACAACCAACGCGGCAACCCGCGCCAACGTTTCGTTCTATCCGGTCGATGCCCGCGGCCTTGTCGCCACGCCTCCCGGCGGCGACGCCTCGCAAGCCTCGCCCCGCGGCACCGGCATCATCACCGGCAGCAAGCAGGCTGGCCTGAAGGCGAGTTTCCAGGATTCGCAGGAAACACTCACCACGCTCGCAGCCGATACCGGCGGCAAGGCCATGCTCGACACCAACGATCTGACCATGGGCATCCGCCAGGCGCAGGAGGATATCAACAGCTACTACATCATCGCCTATTCGCCCAAGAACAACGCCGACGACGGGAAAATGCGCCGCATCGATGTCCGGCTGGTCAACAAGACGCTTAGCGCCAAGCTCGATTTCCGCAAAGCCTACTACGCCAACAAGCAGTTCAAGAATTTCAACGCCTCGGATAAGGAACGACAACTGGAAGAAGCTCTCACGCTCGGCGACCCGGTGAGCGAGCTGCCTCTGGCTCTCGAAGTCGATTACTTCCGCGTCGCCAAGGAACGCTATTCGGTTCCGATCTCCGTGAAGATTCCCGGCTCCGCGATCGGGCTTCAGAAAAAAGGCGCAAAACAAACGGCCGAGCTCGACTTCGTCGGCCAGGTCCGCGACGCGGCGGGCAAATTGGTCAGCGGCGTGAAAGACAACATCACCGTCAAGCTGGGCGAAGGCGACGCCGCGGTCATCGGCCATCGCTCCCTGCAATATGACACGGTGCTGACGCTCGCGCCCGGTACCTATACCGTGCGATTCCTCGCCCGCGAGAATCAGAGTGGCAAGATGGGCACCTTCGAAACCAAGTTCACCATTCCGGACCTGAATTCCGAGAAGACACTGCGCGTCAGCTCCGTGATCTGGAGCAACCAGCGCGAAGCCGTCGCCGCGGCGGTGGGCGCGGCCGACAATAATAAGAGGCTGTTGGCGGCCCATCCGCTAGTGCAGGACGGCCAGAAGCTGGTGCCCAGCATCACGCGCGTGTTCCGCAAAGACCAGACGATGTATGTTTTCTTCGAGGTTTACGATCCGGCCGTCGATGATCGCAAGACGCCGAGTCTGACTGCGGAAATCGAGCTGATCTCCGGCGGACGCCGTGTGTTCACGTCAGCGCCGGTTCGGCAGAACAAACTGGTGGACAAACGCCCCGGCGTCGCTCAGTTCAGTTTCCAGATTCCTCTGGCGAAGCTGGCGGCTGGTCAGTACATCTCCCAGGTCAACGTGATCGACGAAACGGGGCACAAGTTCGCGTTCCCGCGGAATGAGATCGTACTTCTCGCCGCGGACAATAAGACGACGGCGAGCGCCGAACCCAAGCCGGGGCGCTGACACGAACTTTCCGGGCTAACCCGGTGTCAACTCATATAGTGGACGCCGATGATCAGCCCGCCAAATACAATCCCGGCGGCGAGAATATACAGCGCCCAGCGCATGATGCGTTCTTTGCTGGAACTAACCTTGTCCTCATCCTTGCGCATCTGATCGTCGAGGCTGTCAAACATGGGAACCTCCCCTGAGATATATGACGTATAAATACGGTCCGATCATCAGCTAGGGGAAGGATACACCTATTTTTCGCGGAAAGAAAGCCCCCCAACCACCCGTCAGCGGACGATCGAGACCGTTTTCTCCGGTGGCCGGCTCAACGCCGCTCCGGCCATTAAGCAACCGAACAGCAGCACGTGCGTCTCGATACTGCCGGCCAGCGAATCGAAATACCGCGAATCTTGAAACGAATTCCTTATCAGTCGCAGCAGCCAGGGGACATTCAGCGCGACCGTCCCGCCGAAGTCCCAAAAACAAAGCGTGCCGGCAAACAGGATCGCGCTGAGCACCGCATCCGGCCGGTTGAATCTGCCGCACACCCAGCCCGCCGCCGCCAGCGTCAGGCAGTCGAACGCCAGATGCGCGGTCGCGATCCATTCGGCTCCGAACAAGGGCAACCGCAGCAGGGGACCCTCCAGCCCATAGGCGATCGCCAGCAGCGCCAGCCAACCGATCGCGATCGAACGCGCAAACCGAAGCCAACGCATCACATCACGCGAAAATACGGCGGCAGATCCTTCTTCGTGTCCCGCAAAATCTCGACAATCGCGCGCCGGTCCTCGCCCGAAAACCGCGGCGACTCCGAAAGAACCTGCCACATGCGCCGGTAAATCGCGCCCTTCGCCTCCTCCGGCAACCCGTCGAACGCCGGCGAGTAGATCATGTAGCTGCACGGATACCGCATCATGCGATGCTCCAGGTCGAACTCCCGCAGCGACCGTCCCTTCCTGTCAAAAGGCCCTTGCGCCGCGAACTTCTCCTCGAACCCCAGCGTCCCTTTGACCGGCGAGATCAGCCGGGCCTCGTCCACAAACAGCATATAGTCGGCGATTTCCTTGGCCATCCCGGCCATCTTCTCTTGCGTCATCGTTTTTTCGTGCAACGCGAATCTCGTCTCCCAGCCCACACGCGTCAGCAGATTGGTCATGTGCATCTGGTGATCGAACACCATCAGCGCGACGATATCGCTCCCCGGCGAAAGGTACCCTTTGAAGTTCGCCTCCACCGATTCGGCGTCGTTCTCGCCCTTGAACGCCGCATTGCCCAGATGCGGCAGCGCGTCCGCTTTTCCGGTGACAAAAAAACCTCCCCAGCGATGGGCGAACTCCGTGCGATGGTCGACATTAAAGCTGCCGAGTTCCCTGATCACGAAGCCGTTCGACGCCGGGTACACGCTACGCAACAGCATCCCCGGCACTCCCAGCGTGTCGTAGGATTCATGACAAGTCAGGCAATCGTCGCGCCGCACCGGACGCGCGTTCGCCTTCGAGAACTGATTGACCGCGTAGAAAATAGTCCCCTGCCTGGGGTCTACGGACGCGATTTCCAGAAACGGCCCGCCGCGCACCCAGCCCACCGCGACCGAATCGTCAAAGTAAATCGCCCGTGCATTCGCCGGATTGATCAGGTGCTGCTGAAAGCTCGACTTGGCAAACACCGCGATCTGCGACTCGACGGGGATGCGTAGGGCGTCGAGAACCGCCCGCAGATACCCGTGCGCGGGCTCATACTCCAGCGCCGGCCCTTCATAGAGCCTCCGGTTCAACTCGGCCACGGGGTCATGCACGGGACGCGAGGAATACTCGATGGCCGGATGGTCCAGCGCGCCCGTGAACACGCCCGTCAGATCGGCCAGAGCCAGCACGCCCGTGACGATCAGCAGAACCGCAAGCCGCATGAGACTACTTTACTGCGCCGCCAGCTTCGACAGCCACCGCTCCACCGTCGCCCTCTCCTGATCCGACGCCTGCGGAAGAAACGCGCGCAGTTCCCGCACCGCTTCGTCCTTTTGCCCGGTCCTCTCATAGAACTGCGCCAGCGTCACGCGGGCCTTGGGAATTTCGCGGCTGGCGAAGAGCAGGTCCGCCACTCCTTCTTCGACCCTCGATCCCCGCGCCAGCAGAATCGACCCCAACACCCAGCGCGCCTTGGCATTATTTTTATCGAGCCGCAGCGCCTGTTGTGCCTGTTCCTGCGCCTCGTCGATTCTTTTGGTCAGCATCAAAGCGTACGCGAAATTCGTGTGCGCCACGGCGTCGTCCGGCATCAGCCGGACGGCTTCGGTCAACTCCGGAATCGCCGCAGCCGGCTGCCCCGCCCTGATGTAAGCGGCGCCGATATTGGTCCGCGCGTACGGCTCCGCGGCCGCGTCGCCTAACGCGCCGCGCAGAATATCGACCGCCTTCAGATACTCGCCCTTGGCCGCCGCCTGCTCCGCGGCCGCGAACAGCCGTTTCGATTTCGCCGTTAGTGGATGCCGCAGCTCCCGCACGGACACAGTTCCGCCCGGCCTAGCCCCTTTATCCGCCAACACGGGAAGCCGCAGTTCGATCTGATCGCCGCTGGAGTTGAGATTCACTGTTTCGCTGGCGATCGGATCGCCGCCCGGCAGCGCCACTTCCACGGTGTAAGAGCCCGGCGCCACATTTCGAAATTCGAAACTTCCGTCACCCGCGACGAAGGAGCGATCCACCGCCTTGCGCGTAATCGCCTCGGTCAAGCTGACCACCAGATGATTTCCTGTCAACGGCTCTTCGGACGTAACCACGCCGCGCACCGACGAAATGACTTGCGCGATCCCGGGCATTGCCAGAACGGCAAAGAAAACGATACGTCTGAACACAGTTCCTCCATCGAAATGAAATTGGAATTTCTCGACGAGGGAAACCGCAAACTACACCATCAGATTATCGGCGAACCCGCGCGCGGGTCCAATCGATAATCTTTATCGCCTTGATAGGTCAAGTGTTGCAGGAGGATAACTCGCGTGACCGCATGCGAGGCGCGCTCTCCGCGACCGCGTCCGGGAGCGGTCAGAACATCGCTTCTGGGAATGACCGGAACGATCGAGCCGGGGTCGGAACTGGCGTCGAGAAGAGCAGGGGACGGTCCCGGCTGGGATCGTCTCTGGCGGCAGAAACCCTGGCACAGCCGGTGCTTTCTTTTCAAGGGATTGCGCCATGGTTTCTGGAGAGCCTTGACGCGGCACGCCACGAATGTTTCTATTGCGTTCGGCATAACGATGGGTATGAAAACACCCGGCTCCAGTCGAGGGGGCGAAAAATTGGGGACAGCCCGCTCTGTCCACGCGGCGACGGAGGGGAGAGCGTTTTGTCGGGCGATCTGGCGCCTTGGGACAGAGTAGGCAGTCCCCAATTTTTCGCAGGCCCTGCTACTTTCGAGAGTGCGTTGGTTTCGTAAAAATGAAGCCATGTTCGGACTGGCGGTAGGTTTCTCCTCTGTCTTCATACATTTCCATGATGTAGAGCACGGTAGCTTGGAACAGGCGTCGAGAAGAGCCTCGACGCGGCACGCCACGGGCGTGCGCCACAAGAACACACAGGCTCTTACGGATTCCAGGGTTCGTCGCTGTGCGTCTGGTTGATTTGGGCTTTCGTAAAAACGAAGCCACCCAAAGAATTGGGGATAGCCCACTCTGTCCACGCGGCGGCGGAGGGGAGTGCGTTTTCTCGGAGCGATCAGGGCGCCTTGAGGCAGAGCAGGCAGTCCCTTCTGTTCCTCCTCGGCGGCTTGAGGGCCTGGTCGTTAAAAACGAAGCCATCTTCTGTTTCTATTTTGTTTTCATACATTTACATGATGTACAGGTCGTCGACTCTACTGCACCGCGACCGTGACCGTATTCGACGTCTGGCTGCCTACGGAAATCGCCAGATTGACCGCGCCGCCGGTCGGAGTGTTTGACGGCACTTGCACGTTCACCTGGTACAACCCGACTAGTCCCGGCGCCAGGCCCGTGTAGCTCACCACCGCCGGCACGCCGCCGATGGTCACGGTCGGGGTTGCCAGCGTCGTCGCCAGCGGCGGCGAACTCGGCGCGGGTTGACCGTCGCCGGGCGTATTGTTTACGGCCCCCAGGCCGGTGCAGTAAATCGCCAGGTAATCGCCGCGCGCGACGGGTTGCGAACCCGGGAACGCGCCCACCGGCGCGGCCAACACGCCGGAACTGGCGATCACCACCGCTCCCTGTCCGGTTCCTCCGCCGTTGGTGGTGAAGATCGCCGGCCCCAAGTCGGCGATGGTGACATTAATAGGCACCGATACCGTTCCGGCGCGCTGCACCGCCAGCGAAACGCTGGTATTCGGCGTCAGGCTGAAGGGGAGCAGCGCGTTGACCTGCGTCGGGCCGACGAAGTTGAGCGGCAGCGCGGTCGCTCCGATCATCACCGCGGTACCCACCAGCGAAGGCGGGAACGTACCGCTGGCGCTCTGGGCGCTGTTCGCCAGGCGATCGCCAAAAATGGTCACCCAGCTTCCGGGCGAAATTTGCGCGGGGCTGGAAACATTGGCCGAGTTCAACGCCGTCGCTGGAGCCGGAGCGTCCGAACTCGCCGCCGGTTGAACGGTTCCCGTCAGTTGGGCCAGTCCGCCCAGGGCCTTTGTTCCCTGGACGACCGTTGTGGGGATGATCGAAACAGTCACGTGCGCCTGCGCGGCTTTCGGGGTCCAGGTCCCCGTCCAGACTCCTCCGCCTTTCGGAACCAGCGTGATCGCGGCGTCTCCATCGCTGAAATTGGCGGTCACCGTGGCCGATGAAATCGAATTGTTGCAGTTGTCGACCACGCTGACGCTCAGGTTCACCGGCTGCGACTGCGTCACGGTGAATGACGGCCCGATCGACGATGTCACCGTCGGAACCAGGAAGCCCGTTTGACAGCTTGCCGGGGAGGCGTCGGCCGCAAGGCCTCCCGGCGACGCCGTCGCTGGGATGGACAACGAGGTCACCCCAACCGATTGCACGATGCCATTCGAGAAACCCACTCGCACGACGCCCTGCCCCGTGCCCGTGGGCAATGCCGCCGCATTTGCCGCGACCGTTAGCTGCACCGAACCCGAAGCGGGCACCGTCCCGCTTGCCGGAGTCGCGCCCAGCCAGTTTCCGCCATCCGTCGTACTGACGGTGGAGGTATAGCTCACCGCCTGATTCCACAGGTTGTATATCGTCATCGCGCCGGTCAGATTGGTGCCCCCCACGGAGCCGACCAGCGCGCCTACGGGCGACACCAGGACCGCGCCCTGGCTGGGATCGACGACGTTCAGCAACACGGAAACAACCTGCGGCGAGTTGCCGGCATTCGATGCGGCCACTTGCACCAGGCCGAAGTATTCGCCCACCGGCAGGCCTCCAGGATTCACCGTCACCATGACGGGCGTCGATACCGTCCCCGCCGCCACGCTGCCGTTTGACGGGCTAACGCCTAACCAGCCGGGCGTGCCGGAGAGCGTTTGCACGCTCACGTTCCAACTCATCGTTCCCTGCCCCGCGTTGATCACGCTGAACGACTGAGCAGGAGGCGCCGCGCCCTGGGCGACGGTTCCAAACAGGAGTCCGGTCTGAGTCAGCACGATGGACTGCGCGAGCGAGTTCACCGCCGTGGTCACAGGCACGGTCGCCTGTTCACCGTCCGACGCGTTGATGACAATCTGACTGTTGTAGGTCGACGGCGGAAGACCGGTGGGATCCACCGTGAAAGCTATCGCGGCCGGCGACCCGGCGCTGGCCTGGCCCGCCGGCGTGCTTACAGCAACGCAACTGCACCCAGTCACCTTCGTGGTGAAGGACAGAACGCCCCCGCCCGGGTTCGACACCAGCAACTGCGCCTGCACCGCGGCGCTGCCCTGGGTCAGGCCATAGGCGAACTGGGTTTGCCCCAGGGTTAATTGCGGCTGCGGGACCGCCTGCACCACCAAGGACACTGGAATCGTCACCGATGGCGGGTTGACGTTAGCCGCCGAGACAGTCACCTGTCCCGTGTAAGTACCCGGCGCGAGGCCGCTCACATTTACCATTGATACAGCGATATTGCCCGGCGTTTGTCCGCCTGAAGGCGATACCGATAACCAGCTTCCGTTTGCCGCAACGGTATAACTGGTCGCCGTGCCTGTGGTGAACAGCGACAGACTCTGTGGAACCGGCACGCCCGTGTCCGGCCGGTAGGAAAAGCTGAGACTCGCCGGCGCTACCGTCAGGGTGGGCGACCCCGCCTGTCCGATCGTTCCGCTGAAAACCTGCGAGCCGGCGAGCGGAGTCGGGCTGGTGCTGTCGGAAACTTTCAGCGCGTAACTGTATGGACCCGCCGTTGCCGGCGTGCCGCTGACCGTCGCCGTGCCGGAAGCCGAGCCGTTCAGCGTCAGTCCAGCCGGCAGCGCGCCCGCGCCGATCGACCACGTGAACGGGGCCATTCCGTTGGGAGCCGTGCACGTGTCGGCGTACCGGAAGCCCACCGTCGACGGCCCGTTGATCCCGGTGCAATTTAGCGATGTAATCGCCGGGGGCGGCAGCGTGATCGTGCCGGAGTACGATTGGCTCTGCGACTGTTGCGTCGAACTGCTGTCGGTCACCTTGATGGAGTAACTGTACGGGCCTGTGTTCGTGGGAGCGCCGCTGACGGTGAAGGAACTTCCTGTCGACCCGCTGGGCAACAATCCCGGCGGCAGCGTCCCGCCGATCGACCAGTTGTATGGCGCGGTTCCTCCGGACGCCGTGCAACTCGCTAAATACGTGACGCCCTCCGCCGCCGGGCCCGTGGACGGCGAGCAGCTTATCTTCAGCTGCGTGACCGCGGCCCCGGTCATGACGCCGCTATAAGATTGCGTGTCCGACGCCGAAAGACTATCGGCAACCTTCACGATATAGCTGTAGCCGAGGCCTCCTGCCCCGGTCGGCGTCCCGCTGATGGTCGCTGTGGAGCCATTCGGATTCAGCGCCAGATTCGGAGGAAGACTTCCCTGCCCCGTGCTGATCGACCAGGTGTAAGGCGGCATTCCGCCGCTCGCCGTACACGTGGCCGTGTACGAAGTTCCCACCTGAGGCGGACCGGTCGTAGGAAGGCAACTGAGCGTCAGGGGTCCGGCGGATATGGTGCCGCTATATGTCTGGGTGACGTAGGCCCCCGTATAATCGGTTAATTGTGGACCATACTCGTATGGTCCCGCAACAGTTGGCGTCCCGCTGAACTGCGCCGTCGAGCCGCTGGAGGTCCAGCCGATTCCTTGCGGCAGTTGCCCGTAGTAGGAGCATTCTAACCCGCATGAGTAGAAGGTCGCCAACGACCAGGTGTACGGCGGCACTCCGCCCGACCCGCTACAGCTCGCGGAATAATATTGACCCACTGTGGTTGGGCCCGTCGTCGGACTACACTTGAGCGTCAGCGAAGATCCCGCCGACGCCTGATTCACGGTGACACTCTGGCCCGGCGGCGAGGTGAACGAAATAGTGCCCGACCTGGCGCTGCCCGTATTCGCAACTACTGTGATTGTGATGGAAAACGGTGCATAGCCGCCATTCGG
This sequence comes from Bryobacterales bacterium, assembly GCA_963749245.1. Taxonomy (GTDB): domain Bacteria; phylum Acidobacteriota; class Terriglobia; order Bryobacterales; family Bryobacteraceae; genus Palsa-187. The sequence continues at coordinate 53,543 of CAVVNE010000014.1, read as the reverse complement.
AACATACATCCAACCAGTGGAAATATTTGGACCGTCATACAGGCAACCGCCGGTTGTGAACGAAAAGGTGAATGTGCCGCCGCCGGCGGGAACAGTCACCGGATTCGCGCTGGTGATCCCGATCCTGCAAGCGGACGAGTTCTCGTCAATCGCCGTGCTGGACACGGCCGTTCCATTGACATAAGCCGTAAGGTGTCCGGTCCGGAAAGAAGCGCTGTTCGCAGCGACGCTGAACGTGACCGTGACCGAACTGCCATGGTTCGGCGCCGAGGTAGACTGCGAGGTGGTAAGCCAGGCCGAGTCCGAAGCAACATAATAAGTGCAGCCGGTGATCGCGGTGAAGAAGATTGTGACGCTGCCGGAGCCGCCGGTCTCCGTATAGAACATATTTCCATCGCCGTCGGGGTCCACGGGGGCGCCGGTGAAGAGCGGAACACCACTGACGGCGCACGCCGCCGTCGCGTGGGGAACCAGCGCCAGACAGGCGCAGCTTAGGACGAATAATGGCAGGTTGCGCCGAAATGTCGCCAGGAGTCCAGGTCTCATTTTGTTCACACCTTCAGCTATCCATGCTACACAACTATACGCGTAATCCGGCTGATTTTGGGGACACCGGGCGCTGTAACCGAGCAGCCGGGCCGCTCGTCTTTATAGGTGGAAGCGCTGATCGATCCGATAAAGGAAAACGGACTCACGTCCGCAGTTCCTTTGCGCTGATTTTCACAATTTCAAAACACATGGGAGGTAAGTGTATGCTGACCCGTCTATTTGAGAAAGTGCGAAATGCCGCGACGATCGCTCTTGGTGTGGCGTTGTTGGGCGTCATGCTCGCCCCAGGCGCGAAAGCCGCCGACTTTACAAAAAAGACATTCGTTACGATCGATAAACCGATCGAAATTCCCGGCAAAGTGTTATCGGCCGGCACCTACGTATTCAAGATCGCCGATCCCGACGCGGGACAAAACCTGGTCATGATTTATGACAAGGACGAGAAGCACTTGGTCACGACCCTGCTCGCCATACCGGCTTATCGAATGGAGCCGACCAGCGAGCCGGAGTTCAAGTTCGAGGAGCGCTCGGAGAAATCGCCTCTGGCTCTGCACATCTGGTTCAACGCGGGCGACAACCGTGGATACGAGTTCCGTTATCCGGCGATCGGAAAGACCCTGGACACGGAAGTTGGGGCTGGAATCGAGTAACGAGTCGCACGATTTCCGATGATTGAAAGCGGAGGGGCGAGTCCCCTCCGCTTTTTCTATTTTCCTCGGGCAATTTACGCGGCGTCCTCGACACTTGTGTTGCGTTGAGGACGGAGGCCACTCAGTCGATTGCGCGAGTGGCGTATCATCGGAATATGGCGCAAGTCCACATGACGGAAGCAGAGGTCACAAAAGACTTCGCCGCAGTGCTGGAGAAGGTCCGGCAAGGCACCGAGGTTGTGATCGAAGAGGGCTATCGGACCGTCGCGGTAATCTCGCCCGTGAAATGCCCTGGGAGGCCGATCGACGAGTGTATCGCACTGGCAAAAGCACACGGCTCAGGCGCCACGCTCGATGAGGATTTTGCCAGCGACCTCGAGGAGGTCATTGGCGAGCGCAAGCCGCTCGATACGTCGGCATGGGACTAATCCTCGATTCCAGCGTCGTGATTGCGGGGGAACGAAACGGCCAGTCCGCCTTAGACGTCCTGATAACCATCCGAGCCGCCGTAGGGCCAGAGGAAATCGCGTTATCGACCGTCAGTGTCATCGAGCTGGAACACGGGGTCTGGCGGGCCAAGAACGCGGCGCAAGCCAATCGCCGGAGGAAGTTTTTCGACGACCTGTTCGGCGCGGTCGCCATCTACCCGCTAACGTTCGAAATCGCTCGCCACGCCGCCAGGATCGATGGAGAGTCCAGGCTCAAAGGTGTCTTGATTCCATTCCAGGATCTTGTAATTGGGGTTACCGCACTGGCGTTTTGGCTACGCGGTCGCGACGGCGAATGTCCGGCACTTCCAGATGATCCCGAACCTGGTAGTGCAAAAGCTTTGACAATCTACCGGGACGGTCACGTGCGCCCCCATGTGCGGGCAGGCCACCTCCCATAGACTAACGCGGGCACCATGGGCTAACATGACCTCATCCGGCCGATCCGTGGAAAATTGTTATAGCGGTCGCGGCCTCGCCGCCGTGAGAGATCGTCGGTTTGCAATATGCATCTTTCGATGTGGTGTTGGGGCCTCGGGCTTTTGGCGACGGACATCGCCGTCGTGATCGGGCTCCAACTGGTCGGGAAGCGTCGCCGCTTTCTTGCCGCAGATCGAATAGGAGCAATTGCTGCGATCTTCGCAATAAACGTCTTCGGTGTTCTTGGCGCCTATTTCCTCGATCGCTCAGGCTGCAAGAGCAATCCAAACCTAGGCTGCCTTCTCAACCAGAACCAGGGAGCAATAGCCTTTGGCGCGCTCATCGTTGCTGCCCTAACCGTCTATGTTGGCGCTCGCATGAAGCAGGACGGCGAACGTCGCTCGAACGCCCGTCGACACGCCGAGGCGGCAGAAGCGCTCTGCGACGCAGCCGAAGAATTGTTGGACAATATTCAGCATTTCGCGTACGAAATCGACGAGTCGGACCGATTCCTGAGCTTTCCTGCAACTACCTTTCAGGAAACAATTAATCTGTTAACTTCGGGGGCGCTCTCGCATTTCCATCCGAGGCTAAAGTTTCATGTCAGTACGATTCAGCGGCTTCTCACACACAATCGCGCCGTGCTCAGCTCGGCAGCCGAGTTCGATGATTCCCTGAGGATTTTTTTGGCTATTGGACCACACTGGCATTGTTTACCTTTCGACGCGGCGGCTCTTGAGCGATTTGCAAAACCCGAGGAACGTCCCGTCGTCAGGCGATAAGCCTGTATCCGCTGCTTCGCCAAGCGGCGGTGCAATTCCTGGCGCGATTCGCTTCGACGAAAGAATCCTTACCCATTCGTTACGATTCTTAATGGAGGCGGCATATTTCCACGAGAACGAAACTGAGTCCGGTTTCATCGCTCCCCAGTTCCGGGGTTGGCTGGGCGATCTTCGTTCGGAACTTAGAACGCGCGGCAGCTACTGTTATTACGGGAAAGCCTCTGAGGCCGACGACCGGACGGCCGCGGACCTTCGCACTCGTAATGCGAAGCTTTTTTGCTGGATCAAGGATACGGAAATTGAGGGGGTCGACGTAATAAGTCTTCGGACCAGCTTCCGTGATTTGGTCCATGCACCGCATTAGGAAAATCCGCGGGGCAAACTCGGGACTGGGGCTCCTGGCTGCTGGCTCCTTCTGCTAAACTCACAAAACACCCCCCATGTACTGGAGTAAACTCTTCATCCCCACTCTGCGTGAGGACCCTGCTGAGGCTGAGGTCGCCAGCCATCGTCTGCTGCTGCGCGCCGGCTATATCCGCCAGCTTGCCGCTGGTCTTTATAATTATTTGTTTCTCGCGCAGCGCTCGATCCTCAAGATCACGCAGATCGTGCGCGAGGAAATGGACGCGATCGGCGCTCAGGAATTTTATCTCCCCGGCTTGAATCCGGCCGAGGTGTGGCAGGAATCCGGCCGCTGGGACGTGATGGGCGACAACCTGTTCCGCCTCAAGGACCGCATCGGCCGCGACCTCTGCCTCGGCATGACGCACGAAGAGGTGATGACCTCCATCGCCCGGGGCGAACTGCGCAGCTACAAGCAACTCCCGCAAATCTGGTATCAGATCCAGACCAAATTCCGCGACGAGCCGCGCCCCAAAAGCGGCCTGCTGCGCGTGCGCCAGTTCATCATGAAGGATTCCTACACCTTCGATCTGACGCCGCCGGGCCTCGACGCCGCGTACGAAAAGCATTACCAGGCCTATTGCCGCATCTTCGATCGCTGCGGCCTCGAGTACGTCGTGGTGGAAGCGCACTCGGGCGCGATGGGCGGCAGCCAGTCGCACGAATTCATGGTGGTGTCCGACGCCGGCGAGGACTTCGTCGTCAAGGGCCCCAACTACGCCGCGAATCTGGAAAAAGCTGTCAGTGTTGCAAAGCCTCCCGCCATCGCCCGACCCCGAAGGCGACTTCGAACCGGAGGAGTTTCAGACGCCCGGCAAGAAAACCATCGCCGAGATCGCCGAGTTTACCGGCCTGCCGGAAACATCGCAGATGAAGAGCCTGGTGATGGTCGCCGACGGCAAAATCGTGCTGGCGTCATGGTGCGCGGCGATCATCAGTTGAGCGAAACCAAGTTTGCTCGAGTGATCGCCGGCGCATCGACGTTCGCGCCCGGCGCATCCCGAGGAAATTCGCGAGCACTTTGGAGCTGACGCCGGATCGCTCGGTCCAGTCGGCATCAAGAACATCCGCATCCTCGCCGACGAAGCCCTGCGCGGACGCCGCAACATGATCGCCGGGGCGAACAAGAACGATTATCACCTGCGCCACGTGACTCCCGGCGAGGATTTCCAGTGCGAGTTCCACGACCTGCGCCAGGTCGGTGGAAGGCGACACGTCGGTGGTCGATGGGCGCCGCTCACGGTGCATAAGACCGTGGAGATCGGCCATATTTTCAAGCTCGGCTACAAATATTCGGAGTCGATGGGGCTGAAGGTTCTCGATGAGGCGGGCAAGGAAGTCACGCCGATCATGGGCAGCTACGGCATCGGCATCGAGCGAATTCTGTGCGCGGCGGTGGAGCTGTTTCACGACAAAGACGGCATCGTGATGCCTGCCTCCATCGCACCGTTCACGCTGGTTGTCACGCCGATTAATTTCGCGGACGCCGCGCAGAACAAGGCCGCGACCGAGATTTACAGTGTCGCGAAATCGCTGGGGCTCGATGCGATTCTCGACGATCGCGACGAGCGGCCCGGCGTCAAATTCAAGGATGCCGACCTGATCGGCATTCCCTATCGCGTCACTGTCGGCAAGAAAGTCGCGCAAGGTTTCGTGGAAGTGGTCGATCGCGCGTCCGAAAACGACGACCGACGTCGCCGTGGCGGAGGCGGCGTCCTTTGTCAAAGCCCGACTGGCAGAAAATACGAAGTGAGTTCCCGGCCCTGGAAAATCGGGCCTATTTGAACACCGCGACCTTCGGTCAACTGCCGCGCCGCGCGACCGACGCCGTAGCCCGGCACTGGCAGCATCGCGACGAACTGGCCTGCACCGATTTTCTGAGCTGGTATGACGATGCCGACCGTCTGCGCGCATCGATTGCAGCATTGATTGGCGCCACCGCCGGACGATATCGCATTCGTCAGCAACGCCGCCGCCGCGCTCGGCATGGTGCTGGCCGCGCTGGACTTGAAACCAGATGAGAATGTCGTCACGTTGCAGGACGAATTTCCGAATTATCTCTACATGCCGCAGATGCGCGAAGTGCCTTGGGAGCGATTCTACGACGCGATCGATAAGAACACTCGACTGGTGGCCATCAGCGAAGTGAATTACGCAACGGGATTCCGGCCTCCCTTGGAAGAAATCTCGAAGTTGACGCGCGAGCGCGGGATCATCCTGTTTGTCGATGGGACGCAGAGCCTGGGCGCGCTGACGGTGGATGTGAAAAAACTGGGTGTCGACATCTACGCCGCGCATGCCTACAAATGGCTGATCAGTCCCCCGGGGTCGGCGTTTATGGCTGTTTTGGAGCCTTTACGTAGCAATCTCAGGTCGATCATGGTCGGTTGGAGAAGCCACAAAACGTGGCGCAACGTCGATAACCTGCATCACGGCGTCCCGGAGTTCGCGGATACGGCGGAAAAATATGAAGGTGGGGGGCTGCCGTTTGCGCTGCTGTATGCACTGGAGCAGTCGGTGGCGATGATGCACGAAATCGGGCCGGCGCTTATTGAAGAACGCGTCATGCAACTGGCCGATTCCACGCGAGATCGATTACGGGAATTGGGCGCAGATGTGAATGCGGGGTCGCAGATCGTCGCCGCTCAATTTCCGGGGCGCGATCCGTCGCATCTGGCTCGCGAATTGACGAAGAAACGCATCCTTGTGGCAGCCAGGCACGGTTTTTTGCGCATTTCACCGCATTTTTATAACACTCACGACGATCTGGAGCAATTATGCGAAGCGATCAAACCATTGATTTAGGATTCACGACCATTCCGATTACGGTGATGAAGGGCTCGAAGCCGGGGCCGGTGCTGGCGTTGACCGCGGGGATTCACGGGTACGAGTATCCTCCGATTCTGGCTTTACAACGCCTGCAAGTGAAGAAATTAGCGGGGACAGTGATCATTGTTCATGTGGCCAACATGCCGTCGTTTCTGGGGCGGACGGTGTATTTCAGCCCGTTGGATGGAAAGAATCTGAATCGCGTGTTTCCGGGGCGGGCGGATGGCACCGAATCGGAGCGCATCGCGCATGCGATTACGACGCAGGTGATCGAGAAATGCGATTATTTGCTCGACTTGCATTGCGGAGATGGCAACGAATCGCTGCGCCCTTACGTGTATCAGACGGTGACTGGAGATTCGGAGTTCGATGCGAGGATTGCGGAGTTGGTCACCAACTTTGGCTTCGATCATATTGTGATCGACAGGAGCAGGCCGAAGGATGCGGCGAATTCGATGTATTGTTCGAACACGGCGATTACCCGCGGCAAGCCGGCGATGACCGTGGAGGCAGGATTTCTGGGAACAACCGATAAAAAATCGACGGCGGCGATCGTGAAGGGCGTCGCCAGCGTGATGCGGTATTTGAAGATGATCGACGGGCGTCCGGCGCCGGTGAAGAAGCCCGTGTATCTCGATCCGGTGGAGGTGTTGAGCAGTCCGGCCACGGGGATTCTTTATCCGCATGTGAAACGCGACGCGATGGTGAGGAAGGGCGCAGTGCTGGCGCACATCACGGATTTTTTCGGGAAGAAGCTTGCGGACGTGAAGGCGCCCTTCGCAGGAAAAGTGCTGTACGTGGTCGCGACGCCGCCGATTACGAAGGGTCAACCAGTGGGGTGCGTGGGCCGTATTCGACGCTGACGAGAAAAAGTCCGCGGGCCGGGGCTGTGGGACCGGGAGGGACTTTGGATTGGAAGTGTTCCTCCAAATCGATGATGTTTCCCTTCCCGGCCTCGAGCAGCACTCCTACGATGTTGCGAACCATATGTTTCAAAAAACCGCTGCCGTGGACTCGATAGATCAGGCGGTCCCCTTCGCGCATCGCGGTCGATGAGAATATGCGGCGGATTTTTGACCGGCCCAGCGAGTCGGCATCGTCGGCGGCGGCGAAGGCGGTGAAGTCGTGCTCGCCTTCGAGTGTTTTCGCCAGCTCGAATATCTTGGCTTCGTCTAAAGGGTATGGATGGTGATGGACGTAGCGGCGCTCAAACGGCGAGCATACCGGCGAGCGGAGGATGCGGTATTCGTAGGTTTTCGCGCTGGCGTCGTACCGAGGATGAAAGTTTTCCGGGGCTTCTTCCGCCGTTAAGACGCGGATATCGCGGGGAAGCTGGCGGTTCATCGCTTTTTCGAGATTCGGCGTGGGGATGGGGTTGTTCAGCGAAAAGGCCGCGACCTGCGCAAGCGCGTGGACGCCCGCGTCGGTGCGGCCGGAGCCTTCTACTTTCACTTCGGCGCTTTCTATTTCCGAGAGAACGGCTTCGAGGACGCCTTGAATCGTCGGGAGGCCGGGTTGGACCTGCCAACCGTAGTAGTCGGTGCCGTCGTAGGTGAGGGTGATGCGGATGCGTCTCATGCGTGTCCGGACGGGGCGGAAATTGGGCATGGCCCCACCTTCATGGGGTGGGGCGGGAGCCTGGCTTTTCCACCGGGATGCCTTCCTGGCATAGGGGGCAGAAATCGGCGGGCCAGGCAGTTACCTCCAAAGTGGCCAGCGCGACTTTCGGGACGCCCAGGTCGGCGCGGCCGCCGCTGCGGTCGATGATGGAGCCGGCTCCCAATACTTTCACGCCCGAGGCTTGCAGGGTTTCGATGACGTCGCGCGTGCTGCCGCCCGTGGTGACGACGTCTTCAATGACGACGGCGGTTTCGCCGGGCTTCACAGTAAAGCCGCGGCGGAAGATCATTTTCGAAGTCGCCGGATCTCGTTCGGTGAAGAGGAACCGGGCGCCTAGGGACCGGGCGACTTCGTGGCCGATGATGAGGCCGCCGACGGCCGGTGAAACCACAATGTCACATTTCGGGAAATGCGACGCCAGATCACGGCCGAATTTCTCGGCAATCGCGGGATGCTGGAGCACCAGCGCGCACTGCATGTATTCGTTCGAATGAAGGCCGCTGGTGAGGCGGAAGTGACCTTTCAGATAAGCGCCGGTTTTGCGGAATTCTTCCAGGATGGATTCGGACACGGAAACAAGATAGCAGCCGCCGGGCGCCGGGCGCCAGGCGGCCGGCGGAATCTTTATCAACGTTGTCGATTTTGAGTGCTATCGAACGTCTTCAGAGTGCGGTCTAAGACATGAAAGGAAAAACAGTATGGCAAACCCGTTCGTACACGAGGAACTGAACACCACGGATTTGAGCAAAGCAAAGAGCTTCTATGGAGCGTTATTCGACTGGAAGCTGGAAGACGTTCCGATGGGAGCGATGGGGATGTACACGACCATCGGCGTGGGCGGAGGAACAGGCGGAGGGATGATGACGCATCCGATGCCCGGGCAGCCGTCGTTCTGGCTGTCGTACGTGAATGTCGACGATATCGGCGCGGCGACGGCGAAGGCAAAATCGCTGGGCGCGAACATCATTCGCGATGTCACGCCGGTGGCGGAGATGGGGTGGTTGAGCATCATTATGGATCCGACAGGGGCGGTGCTGGGGTTGTGGCAGCAGAAGACAGCTTAGCTGGTCCAGCGATCGTAATGAACGAGGTTGGCGAGCGCTTCGCGGTGCTCCCAACCTCTTTTTTCTAGATCGGGCTGGGAGCCGAATTGGGAGACGTAGCCGATGCATAAATACGCTACCGGGGTGACCTCCGGCGGGATTTGAAGCGTTGCCTTGAGGGCGTCCGTATCGAGGATGCTGACCCATCCGACGCCCAGCGATTCGGCGCGCGCGGCCAGCCAGAGATTTTCGACAGCGCAGACGGTGGAGTAGAGGTCGGTGGCCGGATTCGACTGGCGGCCGAGACCCGCGCCAAGGGTGCGGCGATGGTCGCAGGTGACACACAGGTTCAGCGGAGAGTCGACGATGGCCGCGAGTTTGAGGCTGTCGTAAAGAGTTCGTTTTTCGCCTTCGTAAATGGCGGAGGCCCGTTGGTTGGCGCGTTCGAAATTTTCGCGGACTTCATGGCGGACGGCGGTGTCGCGAATGACGATGAAATCCCAGGGCTGCATGAAGCCGACGGAGGGCGCGTGATGAGCGGCGTCGAGGATCCGGGCCAGCACGTCGTCGGGGACGGGGTCCGGGAGGAAGTTTGAGCGGACGTCGCGGCGTTCGTAGATGGCCCGGTACAAACCACGCTTCTCGTCGTCTGAGAAATGTGTCATTGTGACTAGTTTATGCGGTATGCGCTAAGAACCTTGCTTAGAAGCCCGGGATTTACCGCGGCGGCGGTGCTGACGCTGGGGCTCGGGATTGGCGCGAATACCGCTATCTTCAGCGCGGTGGACGCGGCCTTGTTGAGGCCGCTCCCGTTCGCGCATCAGGAAAAGCTGGTGCAGATCTGGGAAACGCATCCAAGTTTTCCGCACCTGGCCGTGGCGTTTCCGGATTATCTGGACTGGACGCAGGCCAGTTCCTTCGAACAGGTGGCAGCGTGGGGCTACAACACGTTCCAAATCACCGGCGAGGGTGAGCCGGAGCGGGTGGACGGCAGCTTCGTCTCCGACAATTTTCTGGCCACGCTGGGGTTGAAGCCGGCGCTGGGGCGAGGTTTCGCGGAGGGCGAGACCCAGGCGGTGCTGCTGGGGGACGCGCTGTGGCGCAGAAAATTCCACGGAGATAGGCAAGTTGTCGGCCGGAGTATTCGCATGGATGGCGCAAGCTTCCTGGTGGTGGGAATTCTGCCCGTTCCGCAATTGCTCCCCAAAGACGTGGAACTGCTGACGCCGTTTGGAAAATTGATTTCAAATTTCGACCGGACGAATCGGACTCATCACGTGGTGAGGGTGGTGGGGAGATTGAAGGCCGGCGTGACCATGGAACAGGCTTCGGCGGAGATTCAAGGGATCTCGACGCGCCTCGAGCAGGATTATCCGGCGACGAACAAAGCAATCGGGTCCACCCTGGTGCCGATGGCAATAGAGATCGAGGGCGACTCAAGGACCGCGTTGCTCGTCCTGCTGGCGGTGGTGGGCCTGGTACTGTTGATCGCGACGGCGAACGTCGCGAATTTATTGCTGGCGAGGGCGGCGGGGCGGCGGAAAGAGATGGCGATACGGATCGCACTGGGCGCGGGGCGAGGACAACTGGCGCGCCAGTTGCTGACCGAAAGCCTGGTGCTGGCTGGCGGGGGAGGAATTGTTGGAGTGCTGCTGGCGGCGGTGGCCACGCCCTGGCTGCGGATCATGGCGGAGGGAAGAATTGTCCGGGCATCGCAGATCGCGATGGATTTCCGGGTGCTGGCGTTTGCGTTCGTGGCCGCGCTGGCGGCGGGGTTCTTATTCGGGATGGTGCCGGCGCTGGCGGCAACGCGCGCGGATCAGAATGCGGATCTGCGGTCGGGAGGTAGAGGATCGGCGGGGAATGTTCATCGCGGACTGCGGGCGGGGCTGGTGTCGGGACAGGTCGCGCTGGCGATGTTGGTGCTGGTGGGCGCGGGGCTGCTGACGCGGAGCTTGAGCTAGGCTGACCGAAGTCGACCCGGGATTTCGAGTCGACCATTTGCTGACGGCTCGGGTGGCGCTGCCGGAAAGCTACAAGACCCCGGAGCAAATCCTGGGTTTCTACCGGCAATTATTGGCGAAGATGGCGGCCGAACCGGGCGTGAAGGGCGTGGCTGGGACAGATGCCACGCCGTTATCGGAACAATACGGCAGCACTCGCTTTGCCGTGGACGGCGAGCCGACGCCGGAGGCGGGGCGATTTCCGGTAGCCGATGCGACGGGAGGATCGCCGAATTATTTCGAGTTGATGGGCATTCCGGTGGTGGCCGGGCGAGCGTTCACTGAACACGATGTGAGGAGTGACGAAGGAGTGCCGGTGATCGTGAACGAGGCGCTGGCACGGCGGTTCTATCATGGCAAAGCGGTGGGGAGGAATCTGCTCCTGAACGTGCTGGTGCCGAAACCGGCGCGCCATCCGATTATCGGCGTGGTGGCGGACACCCGCGAGCAGGAGATGAGCAAGCCGGCGGAACCGACTATGTATTTTGCGGGCTACGCGGGTTACGGGCGCTCCGAGGTGGTGCTGATCCGCACGGCCGGAGATCCGATGGCGCTGGCCGGAGTGTTGCGGCGCGAAGTCGCGGCGCTCGACCGGGAAGCTCCCGTGAGCGAAGTGCGGACGATGGAGCAGATCGTCGACAAGTCGCTGGCGGGGCGGAAATTTTCGGTGCTTCTCATATCGATGTTCGGAGCGCTGGCGCTAATGCTGGCGGCGGTCGGATTATACGGCGTGGTGTCGTACTCGGTGACGCAGAGGAATCGAGAGATGGGATTGCGGATGGCGCTCGGCGCTCAGCAGGGCGCGGTGTTGCGGATGGTGATTGGGGAGGCGATGAAGCTGACGCTCGCGGGAGCGGCGGTGGGCGCGGTGGCGGCTGCATTCGCGGGGAGAGCGATCGCGAGCGAGTTATATGGAGTGCGCGCGGGCGATCCGGCCTCGTTCGCAGGCGCGGCGGCTATGCTGCTTGTCGTGGCGATGGCGGGCGCGTGGATCCCGGCACGGAGAGCGATGAGGGTGGATCCGGTGGTCGCGTTGCGCGAGGATTAGAAAAGTGCCGCGGCTCAATGCCCTTCGGCGTTGGAGGCCCAGCGTGGGAGTCTGCGTGAAACCCCCCGGCGTTGACCGCTCCCGACGGTCGCGGCTCTCTCTCGATGAGTCCTCATGGCTCGAAAAGAGCCGCGACTATCTGGAGCGGTCCGATCCGATTTTTCACACCGACTCGTGAGCTTGGGGCTGCTGCCTACGGAATATCTTACCAGCGCCGCACACGGGCAATCAGATAGGCGACGATCGCGGCGTTAATTCCGAGGATCACGATTTTGGCGGCCGTGAGGTGATGAACGATTTCGTAGACTTCGAGAGGAATGAGCCCCGCGGTCGTAATAATGGTGAAATACTCCGCCCATTTTTTGCGCAGCAGGAGGCCAATGCCTTCGGTGAGCAGAAGTCCGGAATAAATGAAGGTTCCCACGCCGGCCGCTTTAAGCTGCGCGGGAGTGATAGACAAAGCTCGGGCGAGCATCCGGTGGATATAGCGGTTGTCGGGATCGACGCGGAGGATGTCGACCCAGTGCGCGACGGTTTCGGCAACGTCGCGATGGATCAGCTTGAGCGCGCCAATGCCGACGATGAGCAGCAGAATGCCCTTCGTCAGCTTAAACAACGCGATGAGAAGTAGAGTGGTGGACTTCGGCCGGGACTGGGCCATTGATTCGGTTACAAGTTGAGCGCGGCCTTTTTCTGGGCCTTCTTTTCTTTGCGCGGGAGACGGTGCTTGTCCTTTTTCGAGAGCTTCGGAATCTTCTTGGACTTTTGAGGCTCGGCTGGCGGGGCCGCCACTACTTTACTTTCGGGGGCGGCTGGTTTCTTCGGCATATGAGCGATTGTACCAGTGTCTAGTAAACTTTCAGATCATGCGCTTGATGACTCCTGTTTTGCTGATTGCGATTTCGATGCGAGGGCAGGATGCGGTGACGATTCGCGTCGATGCGTCGAAGACGGTGGGACCGTTCAAACCTATCTACGGTTACTTCGGATACGACGAGCCGAATTTTACATATGCGAAGAACGGCCGCAAGCTGGTGGGGGAACTGGCGCACTCGACCAGCACTCCGGTGTATATCCGAACGCATTTTCTATTGACGACCGGAGACGGGACGCCGGGATTCAAATTCGGGTCGACCAACGCGTACACGGAAGACGCGTCCGGTAAAGCGGTTTACGACTGGACGATCGTCGACCGGATTTTCGACACATATCTGTTGGCCGGGGCGAAGCCGTTTGTCGAGATTGGATTCATGCCCAAAGCTCTGTCCACGAAGCCGGAGCCGTATAAACCGGATTGGTCGCCGGGAGCGAATTTCAGTCAATATTATTTGGGCTGGGCATATCCGCCCAAGGATTATTCGAAGTGGGGCGAGCTGGTTTATCAGTGGGTTCGGCACGAGGTGGCGAAGTATGGGCCGAGCGAGGTCGAGAGCTGGTATTGGGAGGTTTGGAACGAGCCCGACGGAGGGTATTGGCACGGGACTCCGGAAGAGTACGACAAGCTTTACGATTACACGGCTGCGGCGGTAAAGAAAGCGCTGCCCGGGGCGAAGGTTGGAGGGCCCGCGACGACGGGTCCTTCGGGCGCGAAGGCGGCGGCGTTTCTGCGCCAGTTTCTGGAGCATTGTTCGACGACAAACGTGCCGCTCGATTTTATTACCTATCACGCAAAGGGTCGGCCATCGGTGGTTGACGGGCATGTGCGGATGGGGATTTCGAAAAATGCCGACGACGTGGACAAGGGCTTCCAGATTGTCCGCGAATTTCCGAAGTTTCAGAAGCTGCCGATTGTGTTGAGCGAGTCGGACCCGGAAGGATGCGCGGCGTGCTCAGCGCGGGTTTATCCGCAGAATGCTTATCGTAATGGCGCCCTATACGCGTCGTACACTGCAACGATGATGAAGAATATTTTTGAGCTGGCGGACAGGGAGAAAACCAACATCGCGGGAATGCTGACGTGGGCTTTCGAATTTGAAGACCAGCCTTATTTCGACGGCTTCCGGACACTCGCGACGAACGGGATCGACAAGCCGGTCCTGAATTTGTTTCGCATGGCGGCCCGCATGCAAATTAGCTGGGGAGAGAGGCGCGTACAGGTCGAGAGCAGCGGGCGCGTACCCTTAGCGACGATGCTGACGGAGGGCGTCCGTGGCCCTCCTGATGTGGATGCGCTGGCAGTTCGGACGGATCAGGACGTATCTGTCCTGGTATGGAACTATCACGACGACGACGTGCCGGGGCCGGATGCAAAAGTCCGGATAGAACTTAGCGGCCTGAAGGATGGGCCAGCAGTTCTGCTTCATGATCGAATCGACGAGACACACAGCAACGCCTGGACGGCTTGGAAGAAGATGGGTTCGCCACAGCATCCATCGGTCGCCGAATACGCGCAACTGGAGGCCGCGGGCCAATTACAGGAAATGGAGCCATCTCGGCAAACAATTGTGAAGGGCGGCAAGATGTCGCTCGAAATCACGCTGCCGCGACAAGCCGTTTCGCTATTGCAGTTGCATTGGTGACGGGGGTCTAATCTTCTTTTTAGATTGTCGCTGTCGACGCCGCTCAGGGGATCAGCATGATCGGCGCCTGCCAGAACGCGGCTTTCTGCCCGTTCGGGTCGAGCACCGTCACCTGGCAGTTGTATTGTCCCGGTAAGAGCTTCGCTAGCGACAGATCGAATTTCAGCGGCACCGTTTTCAGCTTGTTGCTGAGGCCCTCCGATACGGGCAGCGGAGGCGTTTCGAACACCTTCGTCTGTCCACGATAAAAGGTGACGAACGCCACCAGAGGCTGCACGGTGGCCGCGGTGGGCTCGTAGGCTTGCAGATAAACATACATGTCCTTGGCCTTGCTGAACACGCGCGTTACGCTGGGGATCAGTTTGTACCCGTCCAGCACCAGCGGATTGGCGACCTCGCTCTTGTCCTTTTCCTTGGACGCGTTGTAGATGGCATCTTTGATCTCGTCGCGCTGGCTGCTGAGCACCACCGAACTGATGGGGATTCGCTTCTCTTCCTTATTCAGGTTGGGAATCACGAACTTCGTTTGATACGTACCGATGCGGCCCGTCTCGGCGTCGCGCGCGAGAAACTTGACCACGTATTTTCCAGGCAGGAGCGTAAAACCGGTGACATACTGGATGCGCCGCTTGGCCAGTTCCGCCGCGGTCGAATCGCTCAATTTGATGTCGGCCTTGTCGCGCACGTTCTGGATCGTGGTGCCGAAGTCGTCCTTCACCTCGGTGATGAAATCGAGCAGCGTACGCTCGGCCCCGCCCTTGCGCGCCAGCGCCAGTTCGCTGCCGGGAATTTTGACGGCGATGGGCACGAAATACTCGGCGCGATTCAACTGGAAGTAATCGACCTCCATGGCGATGGTCAGCTCCGTGATCGGATCGCCCAGCATCAGCGCGTCTTCGAGCTGGCGCTCCTTGTCGGCGGCGGTGAATTTCGCGAACACCTTGCCCGCGTAGTATCCCTGGCTGTAATCGAGGCTCGCGTTCACGTTGTTGTTGAGAGAAATCTTGATGCGGCGGAACTTGCCGTTCAGCGCTTCATTGGTGGGATAGTAGCCGATGATGTAGTAGCTGGAAACGGATTTCTGCGCCTTCACGATGCCGGCCGCCAGGTCGTTATTATCGAGCAGGGCCTTGCCCCCGGTGTCGGCAGCCATGGTCCACAAAGTATCCTGCGATCTCGAAAAATTGGCCTGCGCCGACATCGCCGATTGTCCGTTGTACATGCCGATGCCGCCCGGCGATCCCCTGGTGGCGTCGCCTAAAGGAGCCGACGCAACCAGTCCTCGCGCGTCGACCGGCCAAACGGACACGCCGGCGCGAATCGCCGCGTTGACCGTCGCGTGCAACTGGGCCTGATTGTCGACTCCGTTCAACATCAGACCGCTGGCGAAATACAGCATCGCTTTTTTCTCGTTGAGATTGCCCAGCATTTTCGATGCGGTCTGGAGCGCGGACAACTGGCGGTCCGTCGTGAAGATGTTGAACTCGCTGTCATCCTGGCCGAAGGCGGCGCCCGTATCGGAGGTGCTGGCGTCGTTGGTGGTTTCATCGATGCCCTCGCCATCGCCGACGATCATCGTTTGAATAATGCCCAGCAGCCGTTCGCGGTCGGCGGTGAAATCCTGCGCGACTTGCACGGAGCCGCCGGCGTATTGGAGGATGGCCACCAGATCGGCCGGCGTCATCTGCTTCTTGATAAATTTCGTGGCCGCGTCCAGCGCGCGCAACTGATCGGGAGGAGGCATCGCCGTCATATCGAAATACAGCGCCAGCAGCCGGTGATCCTTATATTGCGTCTTGCCCGGCACTTCGCCCGCGATCTGGGTATGCGGGAGTTTTTCGAAATACTTCGGCGGGCCCAGAGGCGGCAGCGGCTCGGCATTCAGGATTTCTTCGAGCTTCTGATACTCGAAAAATTTGATTTCCTGAGGAACGCCGTCCTCGGTCACCGTGAAGTCTTTCGCGGTGAGGCCCTCCACCGGGTTGCCGTTTTTGTCCTTCACCAGCACCGTCTCGATCTTCAACTGCCTGGTGACGGTGAAGGTTGGAGTATCGCCGGAGGTTTTGTTCTCGCCCACCTGTTGCGCGTAGGTCACTATCGAAATCGTGAAAATTGCTGTTAATTTGTTAAGTCGCATTAGAACCTCACCCGGAGCGTGGTCAGCAAACTGCGCATCGCGTTCGCGGCGTTGGGATTGGGAAGCCCGAACTGGGTGCTTCCAAACGTCGTGTTCCAACTCTGAAACGTGACATGGTTCAGGATGTTGGTGCCATCCACCCGCAAATCGAGATTCAGGCGGTCCGTCAAACGGAACGTGCGCGACAACGACGCGTTCATCGAGAATTGGTAGGGACCCGTGATGGAATCGCGCCCGGCGTTTCCGTATTGACCGGATGGCGGCAGCGCATACGCGGCGGGATTCAGGAACAGTCCCGGCGGAGCGTTGTAAAGCGGCGCGCCCGTATACTCGGGCCGCAACGCGCCCGTGTTTCCGGTGCCCTGCGTGGCAGCGAAATAGGTGGGCGTCAAGGGCAGCCCGGTTCCGGTGACGATGTTAGTCAGCAGCGTCCACTCTTTGAACAGCGCGCCGCGCCAGCCGCTCATCAGCGTGCCTCCCCCCACTCCCATGCCGGACGTGTATTGACCGGATAGAGTCACCTGGTGGCGCTGATCGAAGCTCGAAAGTCCACGCTCCCCGGCGAGGTTGAGCCAGTTCTGCGCCACCAGCAAAGTTCCCTGCGCTCTGCCGCCGAGGGCCGCGTCGTCGATCGATTTCGAATAGACATATTGAGCGCTGGCGGTAAATCCATTGTGCAGCCTGCGACGCAATTGGATCTGTCCAGCCTCGCGCGTCGAATTACCATTCGAGGTCATGTACGCGAAACCGGCAACACAGGTCGGGCACGGATTCGGCGCGCCCGCCGGATACGTGTTCGGATAAAATTCCTGCACGCCGCGCGTCCCCTTGATGCCGTTATACGTCGCCGTCACGATCAACGCGCCCGGCAGGTCCCTCTGCACCGACGCCAGCCAGTTCTGCGCGTAACCGACGCGGAAATTGGGGTCGATTCCGAACAGCGTGGTGGTGACGTTGGGGGAGGCGTTGAATCCGTTCGCCAGCGTCAGCGGGTCGGCTGCGCTGTTCTGCACGCTTAGACTTTTCGAAAGCGGCGACTTGCTGATCCATCTGCTGCGCGATCGTCTGATACACCGAGGTGTTGTAGTAAACGCCATAGCTCGCCTTCACCAGCATCGAAGAGGCGGGAAATGGACGCCACGAAATCGCCACGCGCGGTTGAAACTCGTGCTTGTCCGGGTGAATCAGCGAATCGGGATACTTCATGCCGGTCAACGTGCCCTCGGGATTGTTGGCCACCACCGGCGCGACGGCCGAGAAGCCCGGCACCACGTCCAGGTTCACCAGACGTCCGTACAACTCCGTCGGCGGCGTCCAGTATTCCCAGCGAAGACCCACGTTCATGGTCAGGCTCGGACTCACCCTCAAGTCGTCTTGAACATAGCCGTCGATGATTGAAGCGCGCAGATACTTGTCGGCGTTTCCAAACGCGATCTGGCTGGTGTCGGGGATTCCCAACATAAATCCGGCAAAATCGTTGCCCGTGGCCGCGCCGGTAAAGTCGAACGTGCCGCGCGGATTGGTTTGCGAAATCACGTTGAATTGCTGTCTCTTAAAATCGCCGCCGAACGATACGTTGTGACGGCCGCGATTCCAGAACATGTCCGCCGAAAGGGCGCTGGTCTGCGCCTTATTCACCGACTGATTCCCGTCGGTCAGCGGCGTGATGCTGACAAAATTCAGATTCGGCGGACCCCAGTTCTGCGGCTGCTGATTATTTCCGGCGATTCCGGCGTCGCCCGAAATATTCTCTTTGTTCGCAAAATTGGGCGTCAGCGTCGTGGCCTGCCGGCTGAATTGATACGCGAACGTCCCGTAGAAGCGGTTGGTGAAGAAATGGCGCCAGTTGGCCCTCGACGTCAACCCCAACTGATTGAGTCTGTCGGTAAAGCCCAGGAGCGTCGGCGTATCTGAACGTACGCTGTTAAACGCGAAATTGCCGAACACCTGGTTGTGCCGGTTGATGCCCTTGTTGAGATTCGAATTCAGGCTGTCCTGATGCGTGTCGCTCACCAGAGGCAGTTGATAGTTGTACGGCCCGGAAAAATTGGGCAGCGGATATAGCTTCAATAAACTGACTGCCTGCGGGCTGATGCGCGCCTGCGGAATCACGTTACCCGGAAACGCGAGGCCGGTGGTGGGGTCGATAATAGCCGTGCTCAGTTGCGAAAAGTCGCCGCCGCGCTCCGCCGCCGTCGGCATCGTGCCCGGCTGGGTGGTCTGGTTCCTGTTCCGGACCCACTGGTAACCGACAAAGAAATTTCCCAGGTTCTTCTGCGTGAGACGGGGAAGCCTCACCGGGCCGCCGACCTGGGCGAATCCCCGGAAATTATTCACCTGCTGCTTCGGCGTATCCTCGCCGCTGATCGAAAACGGCCGCGCATCCAGCGCCGAATTGTCCAGACCAAAGCCAAAGTTCCCGGTGTACAGCGAGCGGAGCCCGATGCGATTGTTCCCAAACGCGGGATTAGTGGCGAACGGCGACGCCGCTCCATTATTCGCCGTGCCGTTGATCAGAAACCCGTCGGCCGCTTTCGCGTTGAGATCTTCGCTCGCGCCGTTGTTGCCGCCCGACGCCGCGGCGTTCGCGTTCGACTGCGCCGCTGCCTCTGACTTCGCCGCATTCACGTCAGTGCGCTGAAAACCACCGGGAGTGTTTGCGGCCGGCGGCGGCGTTTTCTTGCTCTTCCTGGCAGGCTTGGCGGCCTCAGCCGATTCGGTGGCGGGTGGCGGCTTATTGATCGCGACCGATGGAGCCGGTTGAGGACCCGCCTCGGCTTTGATCTGATCGAAAGGCAGCAGTTTCAACTCAAAGTCAGAAAGCGCAGACTCCGCGCCGACGGTGACCTCCTGCTTGACCGGAACGAAACACAACATCTCGACGTCAATCGTCCAGACGCCGTCGGACAGGCCGGGAAACGAGTACATGCCCAGGGCATCGGTGATCGTGACCAACTTCTTGTCCGCTTGGGAAGCGGTTACCGTGGCGCCAGGAAGCGGAAGGCCGCCAAATTTGACCTGTCCGCAGTGCTCGGATGCAGCCAGAGCAAACGCGACGAACCAAGACATCAGGCCGCACAGGAAGATTCTAGTTTTCAAACGATACCCTTTCTGCGTGACCCAAGGCGTCTGTTCACGGCCTGCACGTTATTGGCCCCCCGATTACGCAAGGGTGAACGAGATTTCGGCATCCTTACTCCGCTCCAGATTGTGTCCCCAGCTTCACGCCTGTTGCCCTCCGGCTCATCTCCCTCAAATTGCAACAAGGCAAAGATCGGAAACCTATATTGAATAAGAAGACGACGCCCGCGCCGCCGGTGTTCATAGTAAAGTGACGGCCCAGCGCCCCAACCATTACATTTTCCCTAATTTTCCACCGGAACCTTCTCGGCGTGGTCGATCACCAGGACCTCCACCGGACTCTTCTTCGATTCCAGCTTCAACCCCATCTGCTCCTGCACCGCCGTAAACACCGACGGACCCACCTGATTCTCCACTGGCTGCCGCTCATCGGCATACTTCAAATCGAATTGATAATACCCGGTCAACCCGGTCTTATCGATCACCGGCATCCGGGTCATGCGCGAGAGCATCGCCGTCAGCTTGTTCATCGTCATCCGATTCGATCTGATCCCGTCCAGACGAGCTGTGCCGAAAGCCTCGGCCGGTCCCACCGTCGATTCCTTAAACTTCGGCCCATTCTTCCCAATCACCAATTCGTAGTGCGTCATTTCCCTCAGCTCTGTATGCATCGCGATCTGAAACCGCTCATTCAGCAGGGTTTGCAGCATCAACATGAGCTGGTGATCGGGAGCCTCCGGCGGAGCCTTCCCCGTGACTTCAAAGCGAACCGCCTTCTGATTGATCCAATCCGGACCGGCAATCTGCTCATCCGTTGTCAGCGAATAAGCGAACTTGAGGCAATCGCTCAACGTGGCGTTCGCGAGCGTGACAACTCCATGAACGATCTTGCCCGTATTGATGTTAATCAGACCGTTCACCACCGGCCCGCCCATCTTCACGCTCGCGGCGTCGAACGCGGGCGTTTGCCCGGCATACGCAAAAATGGTCATCATCAGGAAAATCGCGGCCCGTGGCGCACGCCCCCAGGTCGACACTCGTGTCGATGCGTGATTTCTCAGGAGTGTCCATGGGCCGATGGTCCAGACCCGAGCCATGAAAATCAGATTGTCTTGTGGGGCAGGCCCCCCTGGCCTGCGGCCGACGCCCTCGTCGGCCTGCACGTGGAAGACGGACCAGGGGTCCGGCGCGGACGAGGGCGTCCGCCCTACGTAATCGTTGATCGTGGATTTTTTTTGACGGAGAGCGATTAAAAGGCGGACCATCTCAGTTCTCCGTCGCTTTCTCAGCCCGCTCGATCACCAGAATCTCCACCGGACCTTTGGTCGCTTCAAGCCTTAGGCCAAGCTGCTCCTGCGTGGCCGTGAAAATCGATGGACCCTCCGTACCCCCTTCCGGCCTCGCGCCGTTAATCATCGGCATATGGGCCGCGTCCGGCACCCATTCCAACTGGAAATCGAAGTTGCCTTCGATGCCCGTGCGATCGAGAACGATGCGCCCGGTTGGACCGGCAAGAACCATGACGATTCTCGTCAGAGGGACGTTCTGGCCGATGAGCCGGCTGAAACCGGTCCCGCTCACGTTCATCTGGACCCGCATGGGGCTGCCGTCCGAATTTGTCTTCATTTTGAGCCCGCTTTTCGCCACCACCAGCGCGTACACCGGAAGATCCTTCGTCTCGCGCCGGATGGTCATTCGAAACCTCTCCGTCAACAGCGACTGCAACATTTTCTTCCGCTCGTCATCGCCAACGTCCCGGCCGGCCGTCGCGACAATATCCCAACCGTCCGAATCGAACCAAGACGGTCCTCCTGCGATCTGAACATCCCGAACATCGTACGCGTATCGCACCAGCCCCCTCAACGTCATGTTCAAAGCCGTCAAGCGCCCATGCTCCGGGCGAACCTGCGTCTTCTCGCCCGGCGGGCTCAGCTTCACCGACGCAACCTCAAATGCAGGTGACTGGGCCTGGCACAAAACCAACGCGAATGCCGCAAGGAGCAACTTCATACTAGATTATTAGTACGATAGTCCTCCTATGTCAACCGCCCTAATTCTCCGACGCCTTCTCCGCCCTCTCAATCACCAGGATCTCCACTGGACCTTTGGTCGATTCCAGCTTCAATCCCAACTGGTCCTGTAGAGCCGTGTAGATGGAGACTCCGTTGTTGTCCGCCGGCGCCGCGCTGTCTCCGCCGGCCACTCTCATCGGCCCTCCTTGTGCCTCGTCCGGTGTCCAATCCAGCTTTAAATCGTATTCTCCCTCTAACCCCGTCTTGTCGATCACGGATCGTCCCAAGGCGTTCGAAAGAAAAGTCGCCAGGGCAGAAACGGGCACACCCTGCGCATCGAAGTGACCTCGTCCCATCATTCTCATCTGGCCGCGCCCCCCGCCGCGCCCCCCGCCGCGCCCTCCGCCTTCGCCTCCTCCCGCGCTCACCTCAGCGGCTTTCAGCTTAGGCCCTCCTTTCGCCACCACCAGCGCATACGTCGGCAGTTCCTTGGTCTCGCGATGGAACTGCAATTGAAACCGGTCCTTGAGCAGCGCCTGAATCATCACTTTTACCTGGTCCTGGGTCGCCGCTTCCGCCGGTTTCGCCGTAATGTCGTACCGTTCGGAGCCCAGCCACGGCGGTCCGCCGACAATCTGAAAATCCCTCACGCTGTACGCCTGCTGGATCAGAAGTTTTGCCGTGACCCGGGACATGGAAATTCTGCCGCCGGGCATCATCTGCATGCCTACACGGATATTTCCCATGGCTGCGGGAGCGCTCGGCTTAATCGACGCCGCCTCGAATTCCTGCCCCTTTAAAACAAAGGCTCCGGCCGCGATCGTCAACATCTGCCTGCGATTCATGAAAACCTCGATTTCTCGTTTAGACGTCGGAGGAGGCAAAAAAGTCCCAGCCTCTTGCAATAGTTGATTCGCGAGGTGCCTTAAGTTCCCAAAAAACTCAGCAGTCCACCCAAGCCCGGGTCTTCGAGCTCTCCAGCGCCTTCTCCAGCAGCCCCATCCCGTGCGCGCCATCGGCGAACGTCGGATACTCCGCTGGAGCCGACGGATCCGCCACGCGCTTGTAGAACCTTCTAAAGTTCTGCTTGTGCGAATCGTCGTAGCCTTCGCTGTGCCCTCCCGGCAGATCGGCGAACGACGCCGCGCGGGGATGCAGCAACGACGGGTCTTTAATGATGATCTGGTTGGGCGAGTTCCTCTGCCCGATCCACAGCTCGTCCGGACGTTCCTGGTTCCACGCCACGCCGCAGTTCGACCCGAAAATCTCAAACTCGAACCGGTTCTTGCGCCCCGCCGACATCTGGCTCACCGCGAACGACCCTCGCGCGCGATCGCCCATCCGCACCAGCACGGCTCCGAAATCGTCGGTCGTGATCTCGACCGACTCGTAATCGCTCGGCGCGAGCTTCTTGCCGGTGAACGTCTCCACCGCGCCCTTCGGCTTCTTGCGGGTGCGATGAAAGGTCTGCAAATCCGCGCACAGAGACGTGATCTTCAACCCGGTCACATGCTGGATCTGATCCATCCAATGCGATCCGATATCGCCCATCGCCCGCAGCGCGCCGTTTTCATTGGCCTGCGCGCGCCAGTTCCAGTCTGTGTCGTAGAGCAGCCAGTCCTGAAAATACGTGCCGTTCACGATGAGGACGTCGCCCAGTTCGCCCGCTTCGATCATGCTGCGGACCTGCTGCACCAGCGGATAGCAGCGCAAATTGTGATTCACGCAGTTTGCCAGATTCTTGGTTTTGCCCAGCGCCGCGAGTTCCACGGCCTCGGCATGCGTCATCGTGAGAGGCTTCTCGCACAGAACATTTTTTCCGGCTTCGAGCGCGGCCTTCGACATGCCGTAATGCAGATAGTTCGGCGTGCAGATGTGCACCGCGTCGATGTCCTTGTCGGCCAGCAGTTCTTCCCACCCGGCGGCCCTGGGGACGCCGAACGCGGCGGCAAACTTCTCGGCATCGGCCTGGTCGACGCCGGCCACGGCGACGACCTCCACATTCCCCAGCCGGCGGATCGCCTCGGTATGCACCTTGCCCATAAAGCCGGTGCCGAACATCGCGGTTCTGATTTTGCGCATAGACTTTATTCTAATACTGTGAAGAAAATCGAACCCAACTTTGATCTGGTTGCCGCGTTCTTCGAAGGAGACCGCCGCGTCACCCGAGGCGAGAACAAAGGCTTCGGCGCGGGCGCGTTGAAAGTCGGCGGCAAAATTTTCGCCATGATCTGCTCAAAAGGAAGGCTCGTCGTAAAACTCCCAAGGAAGCGCGTCGACGAACTGGTCGCGTCCGGACAGGGCACGTGTTTCAACCCGACCGGGAGGGTCATGAAAGAGTGGTTCGTCGTGGAGGATCCGAAGCTGGACTGGCTCAAACTCGGCCAGGAAGCATACCGATTCGTGAAACCGCCAAAGTGAACGTGGCACGAGCTTTAGCTTGCAGCGGCAACGTCAGTTGCCGTCCCGAGGACGGCCACCACGGGTCGTCCTTGGGTTCGTTTCGTCGGATCTGCCCGCATGCTACGCATGGCGGCTCGGTGTCGACTGGGTCGCCCTTGGGTTCGTTTCGTGATGTTTCACGGGTATATCAAACCTTTTTTCTGTGCCCGGCGTTCAACAGCTCGTCAGTTCTCCTTCACCAGTGTTCGGGGGTTGCGTCGCGGGGAAGCCAAGTTGGACCGTGATCTTGTGAAACGAATTTATTACGGGCTAACGTGACAAAGCTATCGCCATGATGTGTAAGCTTGTCGATCAAAGCAATTTCCGTTTGGGCGAGAGTTCGCGCACTCAAGGGCGCTTCCGGGTCTCAGCTCTCTCCGCAATCGCGACCAGCGCCCGAAGCGCATCATTTACCGACTTCGAATCCGGAAAGGCCGCGGCCACATCAGGATCAAGGAGCGCCACATTGGTTCTTCTGCGATATGAATCTGTGTACACGCCTCGAACGCCCGTAGAGAAATCGTATTCCGCTCTCATCTCACTGGTACGGCGCTTCGTGGGAGCCTTCTTCGTAGTTGCGTCTTTCATGTTTTGTCGCCGAGCGGGCGCTGATCAGGCGAATCCGCTCTTCCCTAACAGTATGAACCACAATCAGCAATCTCTGCTCGCTGGACATTCCAATGATGACGAGCCGCTCTTCGTGGAGGGCGTAGTTTGGGTCCGGGATCGTGATCGACAGCGGGTCACCAAAGACAGTCAGCGCCTCCGCAAATCCCACTTTGTGTTTCCGCTGATTCGCGGAATCTTTTTGGGGATCCCAATCAAAATCGATTCCGCTCATCTATTCCAACCGGTAAATCGCGACCCCGCTCAGCAACTTCGGATAAAAATCCGTCGACTTCTGGGGCATCACTCCGCCCTCGAACGCAATTCGGGCCATGTCGTCGATCGGGGTCGGCTCCAGAATGAACGCGACCTCCGCATCTCCCTCGCGCACTTCGGCGACCGCTGCGTCGATGCCGCGGACATACTGAATGTGCTTTTCGTCGCGCACGGCTTCTTCCGTGATGCCGAGCAGGCGCCCGAGAATATCGTGATGCAGCACTGGGACATCCAGTTCCCCGCCGACCCTGGGCTTCTCGAACAGATGCTGCCCCGCCCCCGTCACAATTCCGATACGCACCATGGCCGCATTCGGCGCGGAGA
Organism: Bryobacterales bacterium; assembly: GCA_963749245.1. Classification (GTDB taxonomy): domain Bacteria; phylum Acidobacteriota; class Terriglobia; order Bryobacterales; family Bryobacteraceae; genus Palsa-187. The sequence continues at coordinate 28,312 of CAVVNE010000014.1, read as the reverse complement.
GCGCCCGCTTCAGCTGGTCGACCGAATGCAAAGGGGTAGCAGTCCAGTGCTCTTTCGCCCGCTCGTGAAAACCGCTCGGATCGATCCCTCGCAGCACGCGGTGCGTGGCGAGAATCTTCAGACCCGGCGCGTGCATGTTGACGAACGTCATCATGACGTATTGCGCCTCGGGATGATCTTTCGAATACGCCAACGCCGTCTCATAGCGGTGATGGCCGTCGGCGATCAGGAGCGTTTTGTCGCTCATTAACGATTCGATCGCCGCGGTGTCCGTGATCGCCCAAAGCCGATGCCTCGCCCCGTACTCGTCGAGCACATCTAAGATTGGCTGCCCTTTCGACGCCTCCGATAGATGTGCGTCCACCGCGCCAGCCGGATCGGGATACAGCATGAAAATCTGCCCGAAATGCGCTCGGGTATGATTCAGCAGTTCGCGACGGTCCTTCTTCGGACCGGCCAGCGTCTGCTCATGCCGGTAGACGACGTTCGCCGAATAATCCTCTAATTTTCCAAGCCCGATAAAACCCTGCCGCGTCAGACGCTCGCCTGAATCGGGCACCGCGAACTCCTGCGAGTAGGCATAAAAACCCGGCACGGCGTCCTGCGCCAGAACGCCTTCGCGAATCCAGTCGTCCAGATATTGCGCGGCGCGCGTGTAGACGTTTTCAGACTCGTTATCGAACTCGCGTTTCTCGCCTAGGATGATCCGCACCAGATTGTATGGACTCGCGGCGAGATAACGCGCGTGCATCTGCGGGCTGATCTTGTCGTAGGGCTGCGTGAGAAGACTCGCCGGATCGCCGGCCTTCGCTGTATAGCGGAAAGGTTGGAAGGGTTTTACGGTGGCCAATGACCAGGATATCTTTATCGGCGTCCATCTGCGTTCATCGGCGGCCAATTTATTTCCCTTTGGGAGAAAACAAGGGGACAGCCCGATCTGTCCACGCGGCGGCTGACTTTGGAGGGCCCTCCTCGAAGGGCGGTGGCGCCTTGGGACAGACCAGGCAGTCCCCATGTTTTCGCGCGCTCGCGATCGCGACGAGTCTATTTTTTAAACGACACCGGGGCACTGATCATTACCGGCCGCGGATTCACCAACGTCTTCGCGATCAGCGGCGAGTAAAAGTGACACTCGAAATTCACGATCTCGACGGTCAGCGTTTCATCGTCCGGACGTTCCGGCGTCGGGGGACGATAGCGCACCCGCACGTTCTCCGGCGTCAATCCCAGGAATCCGCGGGTCGCGGCGCGCGGCGCCTCCTGCTGGCCGTAGACGATCAGGTTCGTAATGCGGTCGGGGCCCTCCCACTCATGAACCACGCCCCACCGCACCGACGACCGTACCCTCTCGACCAGCGCCTGATGCGCGAACAACACCTGCGCGCAATCGATCACGCCGAGCAGCAGCGCGAAAAACGTGAGCAGGACGAGGGTGGCTTCCACCAGCCCTTGGCCCTTTCGGCCCCTCACGGTTCCTTCTCTCCGGGCGCATAACGGCCAACAAAGGGAAACTCCACACCCGGGCGTCCTTCGAGCGATATCGTTTTGAACACCGCATTCACAGGGTAGTTGCGGATCGACACGTGCACCGCCGTGGGCGCGCCGGTTTTGTCCTTCACCCACTCGACCTCGACCTGGTCGGGACGCAGATTGGCCACCACCGGAGTCATATCCGAGGGCCTCGCGTCGCCGTAAACCACCATGTTGCGAATCGCCGTACGCCCTTTTTCGAGATCGACGCCGGTTGCCGCGCGATAGGTCCGCATGGCCGCGTAGCGCCCGCCGTTGCCCACTGCCGTCACCAGTTGGTTGTAGATGTAAAAGGTGTAGCCGAACTGGAAAGTCCCGGCCAGGAACGACACCATCACCGCCGCGCTCACGGCGAGCTCGATCATCGCGTGACCTCTTTGGGCATGACCTTTTTGGGCGTGGCCACGTTGGTTTCTCATTCCGTCAGCCTTACGGGATTCGCCATTGCCGCCGCGTGCGCCGGCACCACGAAGTTACTCGGCCCGCCCACCGCGCGCAGGAACGTGATTTCGACGCTATTGTCGGGCGCCGTCACGCGCGCCATGGTTATGCCGGCTGCGTTCCCCGGCTCCGTCTCCCACTTCGAGCCGTCGGCGCTGAACTCGACCACGACGCCGCGAAATTCCTGCGTGCCCAGATTCCATCGGATGGGAACATGCGCCACCGCGTCTTTCGCGCGTTCCAGCCCGGCCTTGGTGCCGTCGATCTGTTGGGCCGCCGCCATGGCCGCCGCGTCGGTAAACACCTGCGCCTCGTTGCGCGCGATGTAGATGCGCCCCACATCGAAGGCCAGCCCCATCACCGCCAGCAGCAGCAGCATGGAGACAGACATCGCAATGAGGACAAAGCCCCGCCGATTTCGAGCCATCTCTATACAGAACGGCTGACCAGAGGCGGAGCTTTAGGAATCAGCAGCAGAACCCCGCCCGCGATCGCCAGTCCGATGGCGATCCACTGGGTGATGGAGAGAGGCAATCCGAACGGCAGAGCCTGTTCATGGAAGCGCTCGAACTCGATGAAAAACCGCACAATCGAGCTGACGACCAGGTAAAGACCGATGATCTGGCCGGGGGAGTGCGCCCGTCCATAGCGCCAGTAAAGAAAGCCGAACAGAAGTATTTCCGCTATCGATTCATAGAGTTGCGCGGGATGCAAGGGCACGTTGAGCGGCACGCCGGTAAGCCCGTACGCATCCGGATTGCGGAACGTTACGGCCCATGGCAAGTGGCATTCCTTGCCCCAGCAGCAGCCGGCAGCGAAACAACCCAGTTTGCCGATGCCGTGGCCCAGAGCGATTCCCGGCGCGAAGGCGTCGGACACCGCCAGTACCGGTAACTTGTTGTGGCGAATATAGAAATACGCCACGATCAGGGCCAGGATCAGGCCGCCCTGGAACACTCCGGCGGCCTGTAATGTCGACAGGGAGAAAATCTGGATATCGGGCCAATCGAACGCAATCATCAGCAGTTTTGCGCCGATCAGGCCGGCCAAGGCCACGTAGACCGCCAGATTGGTCACTTTTTCAGGGTCTAATCCGCCTTTTTTCGCGAGTCTGACGGTGATCCAGAGTCCAGCTAGAAATCCCAGGGCAACCAGGACGCCATAGGTGGGAAGAAAAAAACTGCCGAACGAGAATATCTTGGGGAACAATCTAGTCTAATGATAGCAATCTTCTCACCGTGGCACGAATCTCCGCCGGATTCGAACTGACGGCGACCACGTTGTTCGATGCGTCCACCACCAGAGTCGTTCCCTTGCTCGCGTCGGCGTTGTATTTCGCCCCTAGTCTTTGCCGGTCGTAGGCCTGGGGGAAGTCCAGCCCCATATCCTCCAGGTAATAGTTGGCGCGTCCGATGTTGGCGACCTGCATGAACCCGTACGATTTCAAGCCATGCGGCCTGAACTCGGACTCGGTCTTCTTCAGGTTCTCAACATATCGCCGCGCGGCGCCGCTTTCGACGGCCCAGAAGGTCACCAGCGTGACCTTGGCCGCGGCCGGATCGATCTGCATCCGTTTCCCGTGAATATCGGCTCCGCTCCAGGCCTCGAACGGAGGGCCGACGGGGGGAAGAGGCGCGGCGACTTTTTTGTCTCCCGGCGTGGAGGCCGGGGCAGGGATCGGCACGCGCGATTCCAGGGCACGGCGGCGCTCAAATTCTTTAATGACGGGCAGAGTGGAACTAATGATGAAGCCTCGCACCTCGCCCGAGGCCTGCTTGACCGACACCGCGTAGCAGGGCACCGATTCGCCGGAGACGGCGTGGCGAATTTGAATCGGGTCGCTTTCCTGGACGGTGGCCACCAAGCTCGCGTCCTCGCTACAGGCGTCGCGCACCGGAACCGATGCCCAGGCGCCAGCGAGGAACACGAGAGGCAAGAACAGGCGCATCGGATTAGTGACTCAGCCTAAGCACTTCGGAAGCCAGCTTCGAGAACAAAGCACTCAGCTGGCCGGGGCTGGCCGTTACCTGGTATAAACCCTGCTCCTGATTGATTTGGAACGCCGGATTGGTGTAGGGCGTGAAGCTGGAGTCATAGGGAAGCGCGGTGATCTGCTGGACATTCGACATGATGGGAAGAAATTCGTGATCCGCCGCGTCGCCCGCGTTGCCTAACAGATAAATCGTGTTGATCACCGGGTGAAACTGGGTCGCGCAGGCCGTCCCGTTGCCCCCCGCGCCGCCGCAGCCGGACGCATCGGCGCGAATCCAATACGCTTGCGCCATGGCGGTATTCATGGTCGCCGTGACGATGGTGGTCGGCTGATCGGGCCGCATGTACCCGGTGTAGGGGCCGGCGGTGAAAAAATTCGAATTCGTGTCGGCCGGATAGGAGCTCCATACGCCGCCCTCAAACTGATGTCCCGGCGTGGCGTCCGTGGAACAGGCAACGGCCGCCGCACCGGTAGCGCCCGGACACACGTCGTTGCACTGGAACCTCCAGAAATCCCGCGTGTCGTAGTAATACGTCGCGCCGGAGGATTTCAAAGTGACGGTGGCCACGCCACAGGTCGCGCCCGGACAGTTGGGCGGCGTTGACGTCGCGGGCACGCCGTGGGTGGAATTTCCGTAAACGTCGAAATCCGGGATGTAAGCCACTATTTGCCGGATGGAAGTGTTGTTTGGCAGAGCGCCGGTCGCAGTGGAGTTGCAGGTCCCCGGGTAAGATGGCGAGGAGTCCGTGTTGATCGGCTTATAAAGACCGGCCGTGGTGCCGGTATCCGGTTGTCCGCTGGTTTGCGGCAGAGTTCCTCTGACGGTCTGCGTCGCCGCTCCGGTACAGATCACCGGCATGGCGCACTGTGTTCCTGTCGAGGTGCAGATGGTCTGGGTATAGTCCTGCCCATAACGGGTGTCGGCCTGCGTGCGAATTGGGAAATTCGCGGAGACGCCGTTGGGAGAGCCGTCGGTAAACAGCACGACAGAGTTGTAGGCCAGCGGTAGGCCGACGCTCTTGATCTGCTCATAGGCCAGCCACAGCGCGCTGGTGGTGTTGGTGTTGTCGTTGCACGTAATATTGCCGAGGAGGGTGTTCAAGGTTCCGCTTCCGAAGTTATTGCTCGGCGGATACAGCACGCTGGCGGTGTAGCCGAACTGGACCACGCCGATGGTATCGTACGGGCTGAAATTGGTGATGAATTGCTGGGCCGCGGTCTTCATCTGGCTGCATGCGGTCGGGCTTCCAGAGTTCATCGAAACCGACGTATCCAGCACAAGAATCATGACCGTGCCGCGCCGGGTCGCCGTGCCGGTGCCGGAGACCGTGACGGTCTTGATGCCGAAGATCTGCATGAAATACGTGGGCGCAGGAACGGACGCCGTGACCGCGATATCCAGAATTCCGTTCGGATTCGAGTTCGCATCCGTCTCCTCGGTAAACGTGGGCGTGGTCAAATTCATGGTGCCGGTGCCGAGATAGCCGTTGGGGAAATTGGCGTTGAAAAACTGCGTCGCCGTGACCGTGGCGGCAGCCGAGGCGGCGGCTATGGTATTGGCCAGGTTCACGGAGCGGCCGGCGGCCAGCGCGGCGGCGTCGACCGCGGAAGACAGGCGCCCCTTGATCACGTACATCGTGCCGGCGTCCACCGCCAGGCCGATCATCGCGATCGTGAAGAAGATCATCACCGCATGGGTGAGCAGAATAAATCCACGGCTTTTTCGGTCTTTTGAAACAACTTCAGTCATACCCGAAGCTCCTACGTGACGGTGCGATAGTAGATCACCGGCGGTTTGAAAATGGAAAACACCGAAATGCTGCTGACGTCGGCATAGGTTTCCGAGATCAATGCGTACTGGCTTTGCGCCAGCGTGATCACCGACGTAAAGGTCGGGGCGGGAACCTGGACGTGCGTGTCGGTCGCGATATTCACGGCCGAGATCGTACCATCGGACTGAACGTCGGCCACCGGCGGCGCTCCGAACGCGCTCGCCCAGCGGGTGTTGTTTCCGATGGCTACATAGTATGCGAAAACGTAAGAGTTATAGTTCGGGCAACTGGCCGTGGTCCAGGGTGGCACGCCCAGAGGAATGGGAGTGACGCCGGCGGCGCACTCATTGTCGCCCACCAGAACTATTTTCGAAAGAAAAATCGCACCGTTCCCGGTCGGGCTGGGATCGTACTGAGCGTCCAATGCCATGCCCAGTCCGTTCGCTTCCCGAATCAGAATGCGCTGATTTTGGGGCAACACGAGGTTCAGATCGGACTTGGGGTTGGTGACGGAGGTGACCATCAGCACCGCCGCGCTACGCGTGACGTTGCTGACCTGCAGCGCCTTGTTCAGCATCGCGCCAATGGTGAACGCGCCGGCGAACATAAAGGCCAGCGAGATGGTCACGATGGAGAATTCCAGCATCGCCTGCCCGGATTCGGATTGAGAGCGGATTCGCATGGTGATCTCTTTTGGGTTATGGCGCCGGGGGAATATTGGTGCCCACCTGCAGGCCGCCGAGCACATCCGCGGCCGAGGCGGAAAGCGTCAGCCCAAGTCCCGTATGACCGTTGAGGTCGGTTACCTGGCTGCCGGCCGAAAATCCTTTAATCGGCACCATCCACAACATCGGGTAGGTCGGAATGGACACCTCGACGATATTGCCCGGCTGATTCGCGTAGTTGATCGTTACGCTGGTGGTGCCGGTCACGGTGGTGACGGTGTAGGTATAGGGCAGGGTCGGAGTGCCGGTCGCGGTGCATACGCCGGCTGCCGTGCAGGTCATCACCGGCGTCGTCAGGTTGTTCGAAATATAGTAATTAACGACCAGGCTGTTGATCTTCGTGCCGGCCAGGAATCCCACCGCGTTGTCCTGCACTACCTGGGCGATGCAGGCCGATTGCGATGACACGCAGGACATCGCGCCATAATTCGCGCTATATGTGACCGCGAAACGCGACCCGGCACGCACCGCCTGCGAGAACAGGCTCTGGATGGACACCGTGTAGCATACGTCGATAATCCCGAAAAACATCGCCATCATAGGCAGAAAACACAGCGCGGAATCGAGCATCGTGTTGCCTCGCTGTCTTTTGCGCCGAGCCGACACTGCGATCATGATTTGCTCCTCAAATGCGCGGGCCAACCGCCACAAACTTGCCGCGCGCAAGTACTGCTTGTGGAAAAGAGTTTAAAGGTCCAACGGAAAGGAAGCCATCGGGCTTCTACATCGAAATCGTAATCTGGACACCGTAGTTCCGCTAGGGAAGTCGCCCTAGGCAACCGGTGGGAAAAAGCACATTCCTGCCGTCGAAAGCGGCGAAAATCTCTTATTTTGCAGTACTTGCCAAGCCCTCTTCCTACCCGGCGGGGTATTGCCGGGGCGCTGGGCCGAAGACTGCTTCTAAGGGCCTTACCGGAAAAGGCGGGTCTAATTTCGCGGCGATGCCGGATACGGACTGGCCCCAGCGTAAGCGCCGATCCGATCCTGAGGCCAATCGTCATAGTTCCCTCCTGGGTTCGTCCTATGCTACTGATATGTCTTCCGCTGTTGGAATAGCCCTTTAGCACTAAAAAATCTTGGTACGACAGTCGCCGATTCTAAGGCCCTCGCCGTAGACTCGCGCGCTAACCGGGCTTCTGCTCCAAACACCTATCGGCAGCCGAGGCGGAAAAACTGAGAGCGCGGCTGCTCAGCCGGCGCCAGGGATTTCCGTTTAGGCCCTATGTCCTTGTTCTAGAATAAGTTCGGCGTTCGCGAAGAGAACGTTACTGTGATTATCCCCTCCATGACGAGCCTGTGTGAAAAACTTGGGAGTTGACCGCTCCCCTGAAGAACCGGCCAAATTTCGCCGCGCATTCGCCATTTTGCATCCGTTCTTCATCACCATCGGTGGGCCGCAGGCCCATGGGGACTCCCGGTGGTCGCGGTTCTCAATCCTCAAGGCTCGAAAATAACCGCGACTGCCAGGAGTGTCCATAGGCCGATGGCCCAGGCCCGAGCCATGAAAATCAGACTGTCTTGTGGGGCAGCCCCCCGCCTGCGCGCGGACGAGGGCGTCCGCCCCACGTATACGGAGCGGTCCGAGCCGAGTTTTCACACAGACTCTGACTGTCGGGGTTCCTTTGGAAAGCTTGAAGATTTGCTCCGACTTACTGGGTAACGCGCAATATCGACGCCGCGATTTGCGAAAACGCCGCCGCCAACTGGGTGGTGCTGGCGGTCGAGGCATACGCTCCTTGCGCCTGACTCGTAAGGTAGTGCGAATTCGAAGTGTAGGTCGTAACGTAGGGATAGCTTGTGGCGGTGTAGGCGCACGACGGGACCGTGACGTTTGCCTGGTTCGTGAGGTATTGCAGGAAATATGGGTCCACCGGGTCTGAGGAGTTGCCTGTCAGATAGAGCGCGTCGATCGTTACGGTGTACTTGCTGGCAGGGTGCGCAAATCCGCTGGGATTGGTCCCCGCCACCGCATTGGCCCGGACATTAATGGCTTCATTCACCGCGGTGTTCATACTGGTGATCCCGATCGAATTGGGTAGATCGGGACGGTAGTATCCCGAGAACGGGCCGGACGGGAACTTGTTGCTCGGAGTGCCATTGGCGCCGATCGCGGTATTCGTGCCGGTGGTCGAGTAGCTGGACCACAGCCCAGTGAGGTTCCTTGTTAGGCTGTTGCCCGTAGTGACCGGCGTGTTGGAGGGCGCGGTGGAGGGGTTGACCTGCTCGACAATGCCATCCCAGGTGGTGGTGCCCCAGGGCGACGACGTGCTGTTCCCGAAGCGGTCCGTGTTGGGAATGTAAGCGATGGTCATGTTTACGGTCCCGATCGCCCCGTAGCTGTTGTATGGCGACCCACACCCGGTAGGCACGGTAAGGGCCGCATCGACAGTGCCGGTGGATCCCGCGTAGGGATAACCAACGGTGGGGAAGGCCGGATCCATGTAGAACACTCCTCCGCTGACCGAAAATTGGCTGCCCTGGGTGATCACGCCCTTGATCGTGGTGCCGGACGTGGCGCACGTGGTCATGTTGCACAAACTCTGGCCGTTGGTTTGAGCGCAGGCGGTGTTGTTGGCGGTCGTCGCGCCGGAGCCGGTAATCGGCAATCCCGGCGACATCCGGTAATCCATAGGCACCGCCCAAACTGGCCGCGGTGCGGATGGGAAAATTCGCGTTGATGCTATTGGGAACCCCATCGGTGAACAGCACGATGTGGTTCAGCGCCGCGGGCTGATTGATATAGTTGACCACGGCGGCCGCTTGCGCCAGCGCACCGGTCGTATTCGTACTGCCGCTGCACTGGAGGTTCGCGATCGCCTGCGTGACTCCCGTCGAGCCGCTGGATTTAAAGTTGCTGGAAGGAGCGTAATCCAGGGTTACTTCCGCGTTGAACGAGATCTCGGCGACGGTGTCGAAGGGGCTGAAGTTCTGCGTAAACGCGTTTGAGTTGTAGACCATCGCCTCGCAGGAAGTCGCGGTGGAGTAATTGATGGTGGAGGGCATAGTGCCGACCTCTCCCGAGGGGCGGGTGCCCAACGACGAGGATTTATCCAGCACCAACACGATCACCAGATTTGGCCGCGTCGCCTGACCGGTGGCCGTGATCGGAATCGAGTTGACCGCGTGAAATGGCGGGAGGAGGGAGAGCACTCTCATGAAATAGGTCGGGGAATTGACCGTAGCCGTTATGGTAATCGCCAGAACGCCCGTGGTGTTGGGAGTGTAGGTCGCGGTAACGCCGTAATTATTCGCGCTGTTTCCGGTAAAGGTCGTGTTGAGGTAGCCCGGCGGAAAGTTTGCAAACAGAAAATTCAACGCTTCGGAAGTACCGGCGGTCTCCGCCGCGCTTTGGGTCGTGCCCGAAGTCAGGCCCCGGCCCGCGGCCAGCGCGGCAGAATCCAGCGCAGCGCCGAGGCGTGCTTTTACGACGAACGCGAGGCCGCCATCGATCGCCAGGCCGACCATCGGGATTATCACCAATAAGAAGATTGCGGTGACGATCACGGCCATGCCTCGCTCCCGGCGCGGCGTCCATCTTTCTTGTGTCGGCATAAGCTCTCCTGGAGATCTCCGTTTTCTTTAGGAAAAATTGCGCATGTAAATCAGGTCCGCGGTCGCGATGGTGAACAGGTTGAGCTGGCTGGTATTCACATAAAGTTCGGAAACCAGGGTGAACTGGTCCGCCGTCACGGTGGTCACGAGTAAGAAGGCAGCGCGGACGAGATGCGGTTGCCCGTGTCGAGACAGATTTGGGCGTCTGTAAGATTACCGCTCGAATTGGGCGTATCCGAAGGATTTCCGAACACGCTGCTACCCTGCGCGGTATTGCCGATCGAGATGCGGCGGGCGATCACGTAGCTGCCCAGGTTCGGGCAGGTTGCCGTCGTTCCGTCAAAACCGTTTCCGACGCCGGTGGCGCACTCGAGCGGACCTACGTTTATGATCTTGCTCAGGATGACCACACCCTTGCCATTCGGGTCCGGAGCGTAGGTTCCGCTCAACGACATCCCGAGACTGGGGCCGGTGCGGAGCAGCACCTCCTGCGTGGAGGTCAGCGACAAATCGACGCTGTCGGTGGGAGCGACCAGGTAGTCCACCTGCAGCAGGCCCGCCTCGCGCACCACCTCGGAAGCCTGGAGCCCGCGAATCAGCGTCATGCCGACGTCGCACGTTCCAGCCAGCAGCAGACACAGGGCGGGAGCCACCACCGCGAACTCCAGCATCGTGGTTCCACTTTGCCGCGCGCGTCTGGGCCGCGGGGTCGTGATATTCCTTCTTGTTCTCCGTTGTTCCATGCGTCGTTTCTCCATGTAAATATCTTTCTTCCGCATTTAGGGCGTCGGCGGCGAACTCATAGTGGACGGAAGTGACTGTAGAATGTCCACCGCATCCGCTCCCAGGGTGATTCCCGTCCCGGGCATGAAGCCCGGCAAAGGAACCATCCAGTTCCACGGAAAACCCGTGACCCGGATCTCCACGACATCGCCCGGCTGATTGTCGTAGTTCACCGTCGAAGAGTTCCCCTTGCTGTCGGTCCAGGTGTGATTGCAACCCGTCACGCACGTGGCGGGAGTCGTGAGATTGTCCGGGAAGTAATAATTGACCGTGACGTAGCCGTTTGTCGGCGTCGTTGGTCGCGTTGATGAATCCGAACGTCTCGGCGTACATGATGGCCTTCGCGGCCAGCGTTTGCGACGTATACGTCGTGCCGTTATACGTAAGGTTGTAAGTCGTCGTGAAACTGCTTGCATCGCGCGCGGCTTGCTGGAAGGCTCCGGTGATGAACAGCGCCATTCGAGAAATCCAGAGATCCCGAACAGCAACACCATGAGGGGCAGGAAGTAGAGCGCCCCTTCGATCATCGCGTTGCCGCTCTCGCGCTTTCCTCTTCTCACTGGCGTCTTTGTCTTCACTCCGATGCTCCCGCGGGCTCCCGCATCTTGATCAATGCGCGTTGGACTTCGAAAGCCGACCGAAGCGCCGCCACTTCGTTCCTCTGCCGGTCCAGGATGTAGTACTTGGCTTCCCTGCCCGCCAGGAACCGCGACGCGATGTCGCCGTTGTCCAGAATCTGCGGCCAAATCACCTCTTCGTCGCGGAGCACCTGTCGCACCCGGGCCGCGCTCGAGCCCGAGACCACGCCTACGACACTCACGCCTTTGCCGTGGTATTGCTCGTAGACCCTCTCGAGGCCGTCCGCCTCGCGAATCGAGTTTTGATTGTTCACCGACCAGAAGTAAAGGACCACCGTCGGCGCGCTGATATCGTCCAGGCTCACGCGGCGGCCGTCCGGGGATCTGCCGCTTAACCCCGCAAAACTCTGCGGACTCGGAGGCGTGAGCGGCTTCGCTTTTACTTCTTGCGCCACGGGAGCGGGAGTGGGAGCGGGCTTTGGCGGCTCCGGAATCGCGGGGATGTGGGATCGCGCTTCGCGCTCAAATGCCGCCACGTCAGGGTGCGCTTCCCCCAGGAGGTATCCTTCAACCGTCTTCCCGTTCACCACCGCCGACACCGCATAGCAGGTTTCGGAGTTCCCGCCAAGCCCGTAGCGGACGCGCACCGGATCCGATTTATGAATTGCGACCGCGATATCGGCGGGTTGCGAATCGGAACAATCCGGGAACAATGCGACGGTGTCGGTGGTCGCCGCAAACGCGCCAAGCGTTGTCATCGCCAATATCAAGCCATACGGCATCAAACCATACGGCCGGGGCCAGGTTGGGGTCAGCCGATTCATGAGCGCTCCTGCAACATTTGACATTTCCTTTGGGTTTCCCGATTGCCAGAATAGATCCTCGACCAGGGGCGCTGAAATAGACCTTCAGCATCAAAAGATTCAGGTGGCCTTAGTCGCGGCCAAGGGCTCCGCCGTAGACGGATCGCTTGCGATCGCGCCGCGACAACACGCGGGGTCAGAACCCCCGCATTGACGGCCTTGGGCGTTCTCTTCTATGGGTATATCGGCGGCCGTTGCGTAAAGCTTAAGCGAGGTCTCTTTAAGCCGCCCTAAGTGTTCCACTCTAGACTGGCACATGCTTACAAAACGCTGGTAGCAGTGCTAAAATAACGGTGAGATATCTTTCATTGACCGCTCGCATTTTATTTAGTTTGTCGGCGTTGGCAGCCAGCTTATTCGCTGGCTCGGGGATGCCGGTCCTCCATCCTTTGCAGGATTCGACGCCGCGATTGCTGCGTTTTGCTGTTCCGCTGGTGCTTGCCGCCGCCGAACACGCTTCGCCTGCCCGGCCGTTTATCCATACCGCCGATGCGACCTTGGCGCTCGCCGCGCTGACCGCCACTCCGTTTCGCCGTTCGCTGTGGCTGGTGTCGAGCTTCGTCGCCATCGATGCCATCGCGCGCCGTCACCAGCGCGAATTTCTCCGCTGTTAACTCCTTCTCTCGAACTTTAAGTTTTGAAGTGAGACCGGGATTACACTGGGAGGATTGATTATGCTGGATGGACTTATTAAGTGGTTTCGCGGGATTCCTGTCCGAACTGCGGAAGCTCACAAAGAAAACAACATATTTTTCGCCGTCATCGCCGCGCTGTTCGGCACGAAGAACGAGCGCGAGATCAAGGCCATGCGCCCGCTGGTGGCAGCGATCAACGAACTGGAGCCGCGCATGATGGAGCTGACCGACCAGGATCTGGCCGGGCAGACCGCCATCTTCCGCCAGCAACTGGCCGAAGGCGCGACGATCGACGATATTCTGGTCCCGGCGTTTGCCGCAGTGCGCGAGGCCGGGCGCCGCATGCTGAACATGCGGCACTTCGACGTGCAGTTGATCGGCGGCGTCGTTCTGCATCGCGGCAAAATCGCGGAAATGAAAACGGGCGAAGGAAAAACGCTGGTCGCAACCTTACCTGTTTACCTCAATGCTCTTGCCGGAAAAGGCGTCCACGTGGTCACGGTGAACGATTACTTGGCCCAGCGCGATTCGGAGTGGATGGGCCGCCTCTATAAGTTCATGGGCCTGACAGTGGGCGTGATCGTTCACGACCTGGACGACATGGAGCGTAAAGCCGCCTACGGCTGCGACATCACTTACGGCACCAACAACGAGTTTGGCTTCGATTATCTGCGCGACAACATGAAGTTCCGGATCAGCGATTGCGTGCAGCGCGAGCACTTTTTTGGCATCGTCGACGAAGTGGATTCGATCCTGATCGACGAAGCGCGGACGCCTCTCATCATTTCCGGCCCCAGCGAGGAATCGACCGACAAGTATTACAAAATCAACCGCATCATCCCGTTTTTGACGCGCGGCGAAGTGATTGAGGGCAAAGAGCCGGGACAGAAATGGACCACCGGCGATTACACGGTCGACGAAAAGCACAAAGCCGTCGGACTCACGGAAGAGGGCGTTTTGAAGGTCGAAAAGCTGCTCGGGTTGAGCAACATGTTCGATGCGGTGAACTTCGAGACTAACCACCACGTGCAGACCGCGCTGAAGGCCCACGTGATTTTTCAGCGCGACCGCGATTACGTGGTGAAAGACGATGAGGTGATCATCGTCGACGAACATACCGGCCGCCTGATGCCGGGGCGCCGCTGGTCAGACGGCCTGCATCAATCGGTGGAAGCCAAGGAGGGCGTGAAAATCCAGCGCGAGAATCAGACGCTGGCGACCATCACCTTCCAGAACTACTTCCGCATGTATAAAAAACTCGCCGGCATGACTGGAACGGCGGAGACGGAAGCGGCCGAGTTTAACAAGATTTATAAACTGGAAGTCACCCAGATTCCGACGAATAAGCCTCTGCTGCGCAAGGAATTTCATGACATCGTGTATCGCACGGAAGAGGAAAAATTCCGCAACGCGGCGAAGGAAATCAAAGAAGTTCACGACACCGGGCAGCCGGTGCTGGTGGGCACGGTTTCGGTCGAAAAATCGGAAAAATTGAGCGGAATTCTGAAAAGAATGGGCGTTCGGCATGAGGTGCTGAACGCGAAGAATCACGAGCGCGAAGCCATGATTGTCGCCCAAGCGGGACGTAAAGGCGGGGTCGTCGTTTCGACCAACATGGCCGGACGCGGCACCGACATTCTGCTCGGCGGCAATCCGGACTTCCTGACGCGCGAACGTCTCCGGAAGGAAAATAAAGATCCGGATCAGGTACCTAAGGCCGAGTTCGACGGTGTCTATACCATGGTGAAGGCCCAGATCGACAAGGAGCACGACGAAGTGGTCGCGCTGGGCGGCCTGCACATCGTCGGCACCGAACGCCATGAATCGCGGCGCATCGACAATCAGCTTCGTGGACGCGCCGGACGCCAGGGCGACCCGGGCAGCGCGCGCTTTTATCTTTCTCTGCAAGACGATTTGATGCGCATTTTCGGCGGCCAGCGCATGCAGAACCTGATGCTCCGTCTGGGCATGGAAGAGGATGTGCCGATCGAAAGCAAGATGATCTCCAAGCGCATCCGCGCCGCGCAGGAGGCCGTCGAGGCGCAGAATTTCGCCGCCCGCAAACATATTCTCGAATACGACGACGTGATGAATAAGCAGCGGCAGGCGGTGTACGGAATGCGCCGCGCGCTGCTCGAAGGCGCGGATCAGAAACAGCGCATCGACGACATGATCGCCGGAATTCTGGGGGCGCTTATCGACCGGCGGGTCCCTGAAAAAACCCATTCCAGCCAGTGGGATTTAACCGGCCTCGAAACCGACGTCCTGACCGGGTTCGGGGTCAAGATTCGCACCGAGGAGCTGAAATATCTCGACCGCCGCGAGCTGGAAGACACGATTTTCGACCAGCTGGTCAAGAAATACGCTGAAAAAGAAGCCATGATCGGCGCTCAACTGCTGCGCGAAACCGAACGCATGATCATGCTGAACGTCATCGATAATCAGTGGAAAGACCACCTGCTGTCGATGGATCATTTGAAGGAGGGCATCAATCTCCGCAGCTACGGCCAAAAAGATCCGCTGATTGAGTACAAGAAGGAAGGCTTCGGGCTGTTCCAGGACATGATGGACCGCATCGAGGACGAGACCATCCGCTACCTGTTCTTCCTGCAAAGGGTGGAGGAGAGCGGGCCGGAGAGCAACGTCCCGTACCCGGAAGTTTGGGCCGACGAAGAAGAGGAAGATGGCGGCGAGCCGCAGGCGGTGGGCGTATCCGCCGTGGACGATCGTCAGGCGGCGGCGGAAAAGGCAGCGCAGACGTCCGTTCTCGATTTCACGCGCAAGATCGAACGGAAGAAGGAAAAAGAGCTGGCCGCGCTACAGTTCATCGGCGGCGAAGCGTCCGCCAAACCCAAGCAGCCGGTCATCGCGGCCAAGAAGGTCGGCCCGAACGACCCCTGTCCCGTGCGGGAGCGGGAAAAAATACAAAAAATGCTGCAAGCCCTAAAAAAAGTAGCCAGAAGCCAGGAGCCAGTAGCCAGAATCGGTCTGGTGTTTTTGGGGGCATCGCTGGCTTCGGCGGCTATTTTTCCTGACAGGATCGGGACTTTTGAGCGCGGTGCGCCGGTTTCGCTCACCATGCCCGATCGGGCTTTGTTCGACGAATTCGGCCTCGAAGCCACCGAGCAGGCCGCCTACAAGTCGGACGGGAAGCATTTTACAGCCACCGCGTGGCGTTTCAGAGACTCGACCGGGGCCATGGCCTTCTTTCAGGCCCATCGGCCCTCTGGAGCCACGCCAGCACCGTTGGCAAAGCTTTTCGTGAAGACCTCGGACGGCGAGATTTTCGCCTATGGAAACTACGTTTTCCAGTTTACGGGCGCGGTGCCTCAACCGGCCGACCTCCAGCCGGTTTACGCCTCGCTGCCCAAGCTGGAACAGTCGCCGCTGCCGTCCCTGATGAGCTTTCTGCCCACCAACAACCTGATTCCAAACACAGAACGCTATATCCTTGGGCCAGTGTCGCTGGATCGTTTCGAACCCAGGATCCCGCCTTCCATCGCCGCCTTCCACTTGGGCGCGGAGGGCCAGATGGCTAAGTATAAGAGCCCCAAGGGCCAGCTCAATTTGGCAATTTTCTATTACCCGACGCCAACCATGGCGCGGGAGCGGGTCGAGGAGTTCCACAAGATCCCCGGCGCGATGGTCAAACGAGCCGGTCCGCTGGTTGCCGTAACCATCGATCCGCCCGACCTCGACTCAGCCGAAAGGCTGCTCGCGCAGGTAAAATACGAAACGAACCTGACCTGGAGCCAGAAGGTTCCCACCAATGAAGTCAAGGGGTTCGCCCGGACGCTGCTGAATATCTTCGTGCTGGCGGGAATTGTCCTGGGCATGTGCCTGGTGGCTGGAATCGCCTTTGGAGGATTCAGAGTCGTGGCCCGAAAAATGGGACATCCAATGGAGCCGGATTCGATGATCACGCTGGGACTCGACGGCAAATAAGTGCGTAAGGTTCTGGCCCTTAGACTGGAAACTAGGGGTGGTTTCAAGGCTTTCGCACACCTTTTCCACAAGAGACTGGATTTGGGCATAACCTCTAACCCTTTCGGCGTGATAGGCTTGAGCGTCGAAAAGAGCGCGGGAGTTTTTCCCTTGACATCATTTCCCGCACGTCCTAATATCCAATCACACAGGTTTTGACGGTTGCGATGCCGTTTGAATCTGATTCTCCCATGTACATCGCCCTGCCAACAGCAGGGTTCGTAAATGCTCACCTTAACCGGTGAGCATTTTACGTTTCCGGGGCGTCTAGGCGGCTCAGAACAGCCTGTCTCGCCTCGGGAGGTCTTGTGTGTTACCATGCACCCAGAAGTCCTCACACGCCTCGCGGAGAGGTGGCTGAGTGGTCGAAAGCAGCGGTTTGCTAAACCGTCGTAGGGTCAAAAGCTCTACCGGGGGTTCGAATCCCCCCCTCTCCGCCATCTCCTGTATGATCACAGCATGCGATTCCTGGCTGTTGTTTTTTCGCTCGCCCTCTTGACCGGCTGCGCCCGCGCCCGCGTCACCACGGAAATCCGCGGCGGCGGCGCCTGGACACGCTCGGTGGCTCTCACCGGGCAGGAGAAAAAAGAGGGGCAATTGGATATGGGCGCGTCCATTGAGGACTCCTTCGTCGTGCCCTCCGGCGACGGCTGGAAATCCAGCACGGAGAAGAAAGATTCCAACGTGACTACCACGTTCGTGAGGACGCTCGCCGCCGGTACGCCTCTGAAAGGCGACCTTTCGCTGAAGGGCGAGGGCGGCAAACCGGCCCTGGTGAATGAAGTCTCGGTGACCCGGCTGGCTCCGCATCGCTTCGAATATCGTGAGACCCTGCGCTGGACGGGATCGGCGACTGGCGGTATGACGCTGAATCCGCAGGACTTGGCGGACCTGAAGGCGGCGCTTCCGAAAGCGCTCGCGACCGACGAGAATGCGCGCGGCATCGCGGATAAGATGACGGGGCTGATCCTGCCGGTGATGTTCGGCCCCGGCGATCCTCTGCTGGCCATCGGGCTGATCCACCCCGATCTGGCCGAGAGGCGGGCCAGCCAGCGGATCGGATCGGTCATGTTAAAAGCACTGGAGCAGCAGTTCGGCGACAAAATGACGCCGGCGGAGCGCCGCGCGGTGACGCTGAAACTGATCGAGACTTCGTTTGCGCAGGCCAAGCCGAAAACGCCCGATCCGGCGGCAGGACCTCCGTCGCCGGACAAGGGCTCGGGACTGACGCCGCTGATGTTTGTGGTGAAGTCGCCCGGGAAGATTATTTCGTCCAATGGCGAAGTGGACGATCTGACGGGCGAAGTTTATTGGGCGCTGTTTCCGCCGGCGGCGTGGTTGAAGCCGGTGGTGATGACGGCGGTGGTGGAAGTCGAGCAACCGTAGCCGGTGGGGCACATTTGAAATCTCACGGTCGCGGTTCCGTGTCAGAATGAGAGCGAGCTCGCACTGATCCGCTCGTCGTCAGGGAGCGGACAGACGATGCACGACAAACTCTACCGCAAGCTGATTCAACCCTTCCTCGAACTGCTGAAGCAGGGTGTCTCGCCGGAGAAAATTGCACTGACTGTCGCGCTCGGTATCATGCTAGGCGTAACGCCGGTGATCGGGTCGACTACGATGTTGTGCACGCTGGCCGCGGTTGCGCTGCGGCTGAATCTTCCGGCGATTATGCTGGTCAACGGCGCGGTATACCCGCTGCAGTTGACGCTGCTGATCCCGTTCCTGCGGGCCGGCGCCTGGATGTTCCGCGTCGACGGTCCGAAGCTCACGGTTGTCGAAATCTTCAGTTTGATCCGCGCCAACGTCTGGCACGCGATCGCCACGTTGTGGATCGCGACGATGCACGCGCTGGTGGTCTGGCTAATGGCCGGATGCGTGGCGAGCGCGATCGTTTACCTGGTCCTGTTGATGGTGCTGCGGTGGTTTTGGGTGACGCATGACACACATTAAGGGATTGCTGCGAGGGCCGAAGTTCAACGGCCGGCACTCGACCGTGATTCCGAGCGCGATTCCCGCCGTCGAGGCGGCGCGCGACTCTGAGTATGTTACCAAGATCGCGCTCGGAGTCATCACGCCGATTAAGTCCGGGAAAGAGCTTCTCAAGTTCAGCGAAGTGAGTGGAGGCTTGAAAATGCAAGTGCGCGGCGTGCACGCCATCCAGATATTCTGGCTTTATACTACTCGTCCGTCCGACGCGATCGCGGAGATCGAACAGAAATGGAATGAACGCTGATGGACATCGCCGATCTGCTGTTAGGCAAGCCGCTGGCAACCGAGGATGAGAAGGCCGAACGAATCGGCCCGGCGAAAGGCATTCCGATTTTCGGTCTCGACGCGCTCAGCTCCGCCGCTTATGGCCCGGAGGCCGCGCTCACGCTGCTGATCCCGCTCGGAATGATGGGCGCTCGTTATATCCTGCCGATTATCGGCGCGATTCTGGTTCTTCTCGCCATCGTTTATTTTTCCTACCGGCAGACGATGCAGGCGTACCCTTACGGCGGCGGTTCCTACACGGTGGCGAGCGAAAACCTTGGCGACGGAGCAGGCCTTTTAGCCGCCGCGGCGCTGATGATCGATTACGTGCTGACCGCGGCCGTCGGCATTTCGGCCGGGGTGGGCGCACTGGTTTCGGCCGTCCCGTCATTACAACCGCACATGCTGATCATCTGCCTGGGAATTTTGGCGCTGCTGGCGCTGATCAACCTGCGAGGCGTTTCGGAAGCGGGCGGAATCTTTCTCATTCCCACGTATGTCTTCATCGCTTGCCTGTTGGGCATGATCGCGGTGGGGGTGATGAAGGCGCTGTTGGCGGGTGGACATCCGGCCCCGGTGGTGGCGCCGCCCAGGCTCGGCAGCGCCACCGAGGCGATTGGGGTGTGGCTGATGTTGCGCGCTTTCGCGAGCGGATGCACGGCGATGACGGGCGTGGAGGCGGTGAGCAACGGGGTGATGGCGTTCCGCGAACCGACGTACAAATACGCTCAGAGGACGCTCACCATCATCATCGGCATTCTGATGATCATGCTGCTGGGCATCGCCTACCTGGCGCCGGTGTACGGCGTTGCGGCCACGCCTCCGGCAGGACCTGGGTATGAAAGCGTGCTTTCGCAGCTTCTCGGCGCGATAACGGGCAAGGGCGCGTTCTACTGGATCTCGATCGGATCGATTTTGGTGGTGCTCTCGCTCTCGGCCAACACCGCGTTCGCGGATTTTCCCCGCCTCGCACGGGCCATCGCGCAAAACGGATTTCTTCCGCATACGTTGACAACGCGCGGCCGGCGCCTGGTTTTTTCACAGGGCGTATATGCGCTCGCTCTCCTGACCGGAGTGTTGCTGGTCATTTTCGGCGGCGTGACGGACCGGCTGATTCCTCTCTACGCCGTCGGCGCGTTTCTGGCGTTCACCCTTTCGCAGACCGGGATGGTGGTGCACTGGTGGAAAGCCGGAGGCGCGGGCGCGCGGCGCAGCATGTTCATTAACGGACTGGGCGCGGTGGCAACCGGGATCACGGTGGTCGTCGTCCTGATCGCGAAATTCACGGAGGGCGCGTGGATCGTGGTCGTGCTGATTCCCGCGATGATTCTGATGATGCACGCGGTGAAGTCTCACTACGATCGAGTGCAGCGAGCGACCGCCGCGCAAGGTCCCATTGTCGCCACCAGGCTGGGCGATCCGATCGTGATTATTCCGGTCGTGCATTGGGACATCGTTTCAGAGAACGCTTTGCGTTTCGCCTGGCAGATTTCGTCGGAGATTCGCATCACTCACGTGGAATGCGGAAACAATACCGAAAATCTGTGCCGGGATTTTCCGCGGCTCATTGAGGCGCCCGCGAAGGCGGCCGGTTTGCCGGTCCCCGAGCTGGTGGTGCTTCCGTCGCCCTTCCGATTCATCGTGCGGCCGATTCTGAACTATACGCTCGATCTGGAGCGGCAATTCGCCGACAGAACGATCGCCGTGATCATTCCGGAGCTAGTGGAGAGCAGCTGGTATTACATCCTGCTGCACAACAACCGATCGCAGGCGCTTAAGGCGCTGCTCCTGTTCAGCGGGAGCCAGCGGACGACGGTGATCAACATCCCCTGGCGCCTGCCGGATTGACCCGGAAAAGACTAATCGAGCGCCTTGGCCAGCTTGCGCGCTTCCACGTCGGCGTCCTTTTCCCCCAAGCCGGCGATCCCCGCGATCCACTGGCCTTTCGTGAACACAAACACTGGACGTCCCTGGTCCCGGCCGAAGTATCCGCCGAAGGAAGGGATGAATTTCGTATCGGTCAGCGCGCGCTCCCAATCGGGCAGGAGAAGGGCCGCATCGCCCGACGAGGCCAGCCTCGCGAGGAACATGTCGTAGTCGGTCCTACCCTTCCTGTACTGCGCCAGTGTGCCTCCGGGCATGAACCGCTTCCCGAGCAGTTCCTTGTCCACAACGATGGTATCGACCAGATGCGTTTTTGGAAACCGCCGCGACTCGTCGGCCGGCTTCGGCATCGTGATCAGCTTGGGCACCGGCGCGGGCGCGGGTCCGCTGGGCTTCGAATCGCAGGACGAAAGCAGAACCACGAAAGCAGCGACAGGCAGCGTACGCATTCCATTAGAATAACGCCATGCAGCGTCGCGCGACTATCGCCTCGGCCGCTATCATTTTCACTATGTGCGCTCATGCCGCAGACCAAGTAAAGCTTATCGTTCTCGATCCAGGGCATTTCCACGCCACGCTAGTGCAGAAAGAGATGTACCCCGGCCTCGACCCGACCGTTTCGGTCTACGCTCCGATGACCCCCGACGTGGTCGATTATCTGAACCGCATCGCCCTGTTCAACACGCGCAAGGAAAATCCCACGATGTGGAGAATCGAGCTGCATGCCGGACCGGATTTCTTCGAGCGCATGTTGCGGGAGCATCCAGGCAACGTGGTGATCCTCACCGGCCGCAATCGCCCGAAGATGGACCGCATCGAAGCGTCGATAGGCGCGGGGTTGAACGTGCTGGCGGATAAACCATGGATCATATCGTCGCGCGATCTGCCAAGGCTGGAACGGGTGCTGCGCGAAGCAGAGAAGAAAAAGCTGGTGGCCTACGACATCATGACGGAGCGGTTCGAGATCACCTCCATTCTGCAAAAGGACCTCGTGAATACCGAGAGCATCTTTGGCAAGCTCGTCTCCGGCAGTGACGCCGAGCCCGCGGCCAGCGCGCGCAGCGTCCATCATCTGATGAAGGTCGTCGCGGGCGTGCCTCTGCAGCGTCCCGTCTGGTTTTTCGATGTGAACGAATATGGCGACGGCCTGGCGGACGTCGGCACGCACGTGGTCGATCTGGTGCAGTGGACCGCGTTTCCGCGCGACATCATAGACTATAAGAAGGATATTCGGATTCTGAACTCGCGCCACTGGCCGACGGTTATTTCAAAGTCGGATTTTGAGCGCGTCACAGGCCAGGCGCAGTTCCCTGCCTCGCTTGCGGCGCACGTCACGGACGGCTTGCTCGACTACGATTGCAACAACGCGATTCACTACACCGTTCGCGGCGCGCATATCGCGCTCGATATCCGATGGAACTGGGAGTCGGCCGGCGGCGACATTTATGAGGCGTCGTTTCGCGGCACGAAGTCGCGCATCGAACTGCGCCAGGGTGCGCCGGAGCGCTTCGTTCCGGAGCTGTATGTCGTGTCGAAGGATCCCGAGGTGTTCACAGCGCTCGACGACTGGGCCGCCGCGATGGAGAAAACGTATCCCGGCCTCGCCATCGAGCATCATACGGGTGAAGCGCGCATCTCGATCCCGGAGAGATTCCGCGTCGGGCATGAAGACCACTTCGGCCAGGTGACCAACCTTTTCTTTGCCTACTTGAAAAACCCAGCCAGCGTGCCTGCGTGGGAGCTGTCAAACATGATGGTGAAATATTTCATCACCACAGGCGGCAATTAGTGCTATTTTGTTGGGATGTCCGTAGACGAGGAATTACAAGAGCACGCCGAACACGCCAAGCAACCCTTCGATAAAAAGGTCGCCGTCACTATGGCGATCATTGCGGCCATCCTGGCCGTCGACGGGGTGATGGGGCACCTGCTGACCACGGAAGAGCTGTTGCTGCAACAGAAGGCTTCCGACCAGTGGTCGTATTATCAGGCGAAGTCCGTTCGCCGGTACACGTCTGAAGTTGCGAGCGACATTTTCAAAGGCATGACGTCCGAGGCGGCCGAAAAATCTGTGGAGGCGTATAAGAAAAAGGGCGAGAAGTACGACGAGGACATGAAGGATATCACCAACGAAGCCAAAGGCCTGGAGGCGGAAAGTAGAATGAAGGGCGACCAGGCGCATCGACTCGACTATGGTGAGGTCTTCCTTGAACTCGGCATCGTGCTGGCGTCGATGGCGATTCTGACCAAGAGCAACCTCCTCTGGGCTACGTCCATAGGAAGCGCACTGGTCGGCATGGCGCTCGCGCTCTCGATGTTCTTGGTAAAAAGCTAGGCTTCTGGCAGCAAAATAATCAACTCGAGCTGAGGCGACGGGAAATCTCCGGGCACAAACGCCGCCAGATTTCTCGACCGTGTGATCGCTTCCCAGGCCACACCCGTCTGGCTCAGACTGAAGTATTGATAATTCAGCTTGACTGGAATCGCGCTGGGCGGACGAGGCGTGTGCGCCAGCGCGACGCCGGGCAAAGCCTGACGCACCAGGTGCTCGATATGATTAGCCGAGCACACTTTCACCAAGTATGGCGTTTTCGAAATCAGCTCCGCCTCGCTCATTTCCGACCGGACCGCGAGATACATTTTCGTATTGCGCAGATACTTGTCGTCGGCCAGCGACGTCGCGTAAATGGACGACTGCACCAGCTTCAAGGGCAGCGATACGAAATTGCTGGGGACGACGGTTTCGAGCAGCAGGCGGATCTTTTCATCGAGGTCCTCGAAACAGAGACTCAGCTCGTCGTGCTCATACTGCGACAGATCGCGCGGATGAATCGTCGGCGAAAACGTGGTCAAGCTTCCGGCAAGAGAAAGCATGGACTGAAACAGCATTTCCGGATGCCCGCGGCGCGTCTCGAACAGATGTTGCAAGACCGGAAACTGGGTATTAATCGTATATAACAGCCAGAAATTCGCAATATCGGCCGCTCCGAAATCGGCCAGACTCAGGTTTTTCTGCCGCCTGGTCCCAGCGAGCTGGCTGCTTTTGGCCGCCAGGATCTCTACGAGCCGCCGCAGAATCGACACCAGGAAATCGCTCGCCCCGATATCGAGAAGAGGCGGCACGAAGCGCGTATTGAGCTGAAATAATCCAGCCGGCGTACGCTCAATCCGCCCGATGCGCAGCACCGAGTTATGCTGCTGCGATTCCCCCTCGACTAAGAATCGGAAATTTTTGCGCGCTATCTGGATGGGCCTTTCCGCGAGGCCAGAATT
Organism: Bryobacterales bacterium; assembly: GCA_963749245.1. Lineage (GTDB taxonomy): Bacteria > Acidobacteriota > Terriglobia > Bryobacterales > Bryobacteraceae > Palsa-187. The sequence continues at coordinate 4,043 of CAVVNE010000014.1, read as the reverse complement.
TTCATCCCGCGTCATGGATACTTCCGTCAGATAGCGCGTGTCGGCCTTCGATTGCGCGAGCGAAATATTCAACCCGCGGTCGCGCTGATGCGGAATCGCGAGAAAGACGTCGAGCGTTTTCTGGTCGGCCTCGAAACAATCCGCCAGCGGCTTCGGCGCGGGCGCCGGATCGGCATCGGGGATGTCGAACAGCAGTCCGTCCGGAAAAATTCCCGCCGCGTCGGCCAGCGCCACGTAGCCCGACGTCAGCGCCTCCTGGTTCCATTGGAGCCGCTGGAAACCCCACGGCGCGAACGTCAGCGCGTCCAGTTGAAACTTCAGCGAGTTTTCGAGGAACCGGTCCTGCGTCTGAAGATACTGCGGGCTCAGCAGTGTGCCTTTCATCCAGATGACCGGCTGCAAACGCTTCATTCGAATCCTACGTTAGCAGATTCACACCAATACCAGACTCTGATGTTTCACGCCGCGCGGCCCCAGAGAATACTCCACCGCCATTTCCGTTTTCTCGCCTTCCACCACGATGCGCGTGAGAGGGCCGAAAAAATCCACCGCCTCCTGCGGCAGAAACGACGGCGCCGACGCCCGCAAAATGCGCGGGTCCCAGAACCGGTAGGTCAAGGGCCTTCCCGTCGGCGTATACAAAGTGACGTAATTTCGGAAATGCGCGCAGACCTCCTCGACCCCTCCCGCCGACATGCAGTAAAATCCCCAACCGCGGCTCCAGCCATCTTTGATCAAGACGTCAAGAAGCCTCGAGTTCGGCGGCAACTGGACGACGTACGCAGCCACGCGCAATCCGTCGTCGAGCGGGAGAAACGGCTCGCCCGACGCATCGAGAAACGCCGGAATCCGCGGGTCGCGCAGAGGGTCCAGCACCGCCAGCACCGTCTGTCCGTCCCGATACAAGGTGGTCAGCAGCACCGATTGCGCACGGGTGAAACCCGGCCATTTGTTTGCTTCCGCCGGCAATCCCAGCTCAGCGCGGCTGATCTTCGAAGTGCCGGGAAGCGACTCTGTCGGCAGCGTCGAAACCCTCGACGACGGTTCCTGCGACGGCCCACCGGTCCGGTCGATGTGAACGGTGAATGTGCTTCCGCCCGCGGTCACCGAATCGCCTTCGCGCAAAACCGCCTCGGGCGCCACGCGCTCGCCGTTGACGAAGGTGCCATTGCTTGAACCCAGGTCGCGCGCCCGCGCTTCGTTCCCATCGTTTTCAATGGCGAAATGCTGACCGGAAAGGTAGGAGTCTTCGCCCAGCGCGTAATCGGATTTCGCGGTGCGGCCGATGCGCAGAATGGTCCCCGCGCGCACTTCGATCTTCCGTCCGGCGATCGGGCCGGACACTGCCTCCAGAATCACCAGCATCGCATCAAGCCACTCCGAGACTCACATCTTATCGAATTTCGTATCAGCTTATCCGGGGCGCGCGGTTTGAAGAGCGATTTCGTAGGCCCTCTTCGATCGCATCCAGAGCACCGGGTTCTCGGACTTTTGTATGGAGATCGAACTGAAAGCAAACCCCAGTCCGCCGCGCTCGAATAATGCGACCCGCAGTTCCACCGATTTTTCACCCAGGCGTCCGTTGGTCACATACGCCGCCAGCGGCTCCTCAATGCGCCGCACTCCGGGACTTTGATCCTCGCGCCAGGCGGCGGTCAAATCGACTCCACCTTCCTGCAACTCTTCCGTTGCAATCTTGAGTGCGCCGCGAGTCGAGATTTCGCCTGCCGCCTCCGGGTTGGTTGCCTTCACCCGCAAGTATCCGGCGAGTTCATTGTCTCTCGCCAGAATAATATCGACCGCGCTCTTTCCAGGAATCGGCTTGTCCAGCAGCCGCGACACCCAACTGGCCGGATAGGCGACATGAAACGAAGGCTTCCCACCGCCGCTATCGAGCCATTGCTCCAGTTGCGGAGATCCGCCAGGCTTCAGTAATCTGAAGGAATTCGTCGCGATGGCAATGTTGTTTCGTTCTTCGTCGTATCGAAACAAAGGCGTCATCACGGAGACCAGAAAGATGCGCGCGGAATCGGCGTGCGCCACCAGCCGAACCACCTGTCGATTGTCGGCCGGGCCGTAAAGGCCGCCCGCATCCACCACCGGACCGCAGGCGAACTGGAGATTCTGGCAATACACCAGTTCTGTTCCGAACTCCGCCGCTTTGTCTTCCAGCCAGTCGCGGACGTCGATTTCGAAGGGAATCTGTGAAAAGTAAACCTGCGCCACCGTCGCGTCGGGCCCCACCCGCTCCGCGAACAGGCCGATTCGTACCAGCTGCCCGATGCCCTCACTCTGTTGCCCCAGATCCTCCTCCGTGATCCAGCCTTTCGGCAGGATCAGCGAGTAGGAAAGCGGCGCGTGTCCGGTCGGCGTCATTTGCACCAGGTTGTGTGTGGCTTCCAGGCCGCTCAAGTCCAGGCCGGAAGTGGGAAACGTAAGCGCGCTCATGGATAGCTACTCCGATCCTCTCTCATTTGAATCCAACACTGAAGTTCAGGGCGCCACCGGCGCCCAGCGCCGCGCCCAGTCCGGCCGATGCGTGGTAGCCTTTTTCCTTGTTGTAGCCCGCTTCCGCGTGCCCCTCGAGGCCGGCCGACGAATAGCTGCCCTCCGCCCCGGCTCCGATCGTAATCGAATGCGTTCCCCAGAGCGGAATGGTGAATCCGCCTTCGATCGAGCCTTTCGCCACCGCCGCCATGGCGCTTGCCTTGGCCTGGACCATCGCCTGTTCCTTGTTGAAGACGATGCCGACGTTGGCCTCGGCGCCGGCGGTCAGGAGGTCGCCGCTGGCCTTGCCCTGCACGGTAACGCCTTCGCTTTCGGGCTCTTCCTCCCCGCCGCCTTCGTCTTCACCGCCACCACCGCCGGCGGCTCCGCCTCCCCCTCCGCCGGACCCGATGAAGACCGTGGGACAGCCGATCGCGATCGCGTTCGGTCCGCCCGGGATTTCGACCACAAAGTCGGCGATCCGGCAGGCCATCATGAAATTGATGAATACCGTCGGCGACCCCATCAACACCACTCCTCCGACGTCCGGAATGATGCCCTTTACTACCGGACACGCATGGAAATCCATGAGAGTTCGCCACGCCGGCATGTTTCCGATGAACACGTTCGTGCTTCCGATTCCGGGAAACAGAGGGCTGCCGTGGCTGGTCAGGTCGCCCACCCGCGCCGCCATCAGCGCGCCCATGCCTGCCATGCCCGGTTGGGCCTGCCCTTCCTCCGATTCATCCTCAGGCTCGTCGTCAGACTCGTCGTCCCCATCGTCCTCATCTTCCGAACTTGAGAATAACGAGGAGATCCAGGCCCCTAGCTTGAATTTTCCTTCGGCCTCCGCATGCACCACCGAAATCTGCGCCTTCGCAGTGATGAGTGTGAGGTTCGCTTCTTTCTTGTTGAGATCGTAGCTCAGCTCAGAAGCCGCTTCGGCCTTACCATAGAACAGTCCAATGCCGGCTTTTCCGCTCCCGTACTCGCCCTCGGTTTTCCCTTCTTTATCGATTCCACCTATATAGCCGCTCTTATCGCCCCAGCTATGCTGATAAATCGTGACTTTACGCTCCGGCCCCTCTTCTTCGGCTTCTTTGTCCTCTTCCCAACCTTTGCCGGGAACGTACTTATAGCGATCCGCAGGCTTCCATTCCTTGCCGTAGCCGGACTTGTCCTTCGGATCTTCTTCTTCCTTCTCTTCTTCCTTCTCTTCTCCGCCGCCTTCGTCGCCGCCCTCGTCACCTTCGTCGCCGCCTTCGTCGCCGCCCCCGCCGCTCTCGCCGTCATCTCCGCCTTCGCCGCCCTCGCTGGACGAGGATTCGTCGCTGGATTCGTCGGAGGAGCCTTCGGATTCGGAGCTATCGTCGGGATCTTCTGTATCGTCAGCCATGGGGATACTCCACTCTACATCCGGTCGAATTTCGTGCCATCGTCGGCGTGATCCGGCGGCACGGGATTCTTAATCGTGGTCTTGGGCGTGGCCGGCGTATCCGGACTCGATCCGCTTCCGCTTCCGGCCATCCCTCCGCTGTTGATGTTGACTATCGTGC
>CAVVNE010000013.1:0-103186 GCA_963749245.1 Bryobacterales bacterium | reverse complement strand
TTTGGCAAGAAAAGTCCCCTGGCTCACGCCAGGGGTTATAACCCCGCGCGTCAGTGCGGGGACTCGGCGGCGCACAGCGGATTCAATCTTCTGACGCCGACGGCCTGATATTCTATTGTGTAGTGCGCACCATTGTTGTCTTTTCGCTCATGGCGCTCAGCGCCTACGCTCAATCGCCACTCGTAAAAATTCTATCCGACGAGCTGGAACGGAACTTCGCCGGCCTCCATAGGGCCGACCCCGCGCCTTATTTCCTCGGCTACGAAGTCACCGACCAGGAAGAGGACATCATCGTCGCTACCCGCGGATCCATTGACGGCCAGAATCACAACCACGACCGGATTCTCGACATCGCCGTCCGCGTTGGATCCCCCCAGTTCGATAATTACCGCCGCGTCGGCAACGACCGCGTGCATTTCACCCTCCCCACCCGCATCGCCCTCGACGATAACGCGGAGGCGATCCGCAAGACCGTCTGGCTCACCACCGACCGCGTCTATCGCGGCGCCGCCCAGCGTCTGATCCGCATCAAGTCCGACGAGAAGCTCCGCTCCGCCGCGGCCGACAGCTCCGCCGATTTCTCCGTCGAACAGCCGCAGACCTCCTTCTCCGCGCCCCCCGCGCTGAAATTCAACTCCGCCGAGTGGACCACCCGGCTGCAGAAAAGTGTCCGCGGAAATGGCCAAGTATCCGGGCGCGATTAACTCGAACGTCGCCGTCGAAGCGCAGCGGGTCATGACCACGCTGGTCAGTTCCGAAGGCACCCGTATTGAATCCGGCCGCCTCTTCGCCCGGCTTATCATTACCACCCGCGGGAAGGCGAGCGACGGCATGGACCTCGCCTCCATGGAAAGCTTTGAGACCGGCGATCCGGCCGCGCTTCCCAAGGACCCTCAAATCCTCGCCGCCGTCGAACGGGCTGGGAAAAATCTCACGGACCTATTGCACGCCCCTCCGGCCGATCCCTATGTGGGACCCGCCATTCTTTCCGGCCGCGCCGCCGGCGTTTTCTTCCACGAGATTTTCGGGCACCGCATCGAGGGCTTTCGCCAGAAGGACGAGAACGAAGGACAGACCTTCACCAAGAGCGTCGGCAAACCCGTGCTGCCCGCGTTTCTATCGGTGATTTTCGATCCCACCCTCGTCGATTTTAACGGCGTCACTCTCAATGGGACGTACGCCTACGACGACGAGGGTGTGAAAGCGCGCCGGGTTGTCGCCGTCGACAACGGAATTTTGAAAACATTCGTGATGTCCCGCTCGCCTATCGCCGGCTTCCCGAACTCCAACGGCCACGGCCGCCGCTCGCCTGGGAATGAAGTGGTTTCGCGCCAGTCCAACCTGATCGTCGAATCGACGAACAAAGTCAGCGACGCCGAGCTGCGCAAGATGCTGATCGAAGAAGTGAAAAAACAGGGGAAACCGTACGGCCTCTATTTCGACCAGGTCACCGGAGGCTACACGACCACGGCCAGCCGCGGGTTGCAGGCCTTCACCGTCATCCCTCTCATTGTTTACCGCGTGTTTCCCGACGGACGGCCGGACGAGCTGATTCGCGGCGCCGACATCGTCGGCACTCCTCTGGCGAGCTTCGAAAAGATTATGGCGACCTCCGACAAAATGGAGGTGTTTAACGGCATCTGCGGCGCCGAATCGGGTAACGTCCCCGTCTCCGCCGTCGCTCCGGCGCTGCTGGTTTCGCAGATCGAGATTCAACGCAAGGAGCGCTCGCAGGACCGCCCGCCCTACCTGTCACGTCCGTCCGCCGGAGGCCCGCAATGATCGCCCGTTCGCTCGCTCTCGCCGGTTTGCTCGCCGCCTCCGCCGCGCTGCTGCTGCCCCAGAAAACATCCTCCGATAAAGGGGATAACGACGTCATCCTGCGCGCCATGCGCGACGAGCTGGAACGTTCGCGCGGGCTTCGCATCGTCGGCGGCGGCGACGACTCGCCCTATTTTTTTAGCTACGACATCACCGATACCACTCAGTTTCAGGTGGCTGCCGTGCTCGGCTCGCCCATTTCCGTTTCGCGCGTACACTTTCGCGCCCCGCAGATCGACGTCCGCGTCGGCAGTTACGATTTCGACGATACCGGCCACATTTTCAGCGGCCGCTATTCGGGCGCGCGTTACGACACCTCCTTCCCGCTCGACGACGATTATCTTTCGCTCCGCGACGCTCTCTGGCTATCGACCGATGCCGCGTATAAGACCGCCGTCGAATCCATGTCCCGTAAGCGCGCCGCCTTGAACGCCGCCGCAGCGCCAACGGAGAAGCTGCCCGATTTTTCCCGCGTCGAACCCGTAAAAAGCCTCGTCAAAGTGACGCGCCGCAAGGTGGACGAGGCCGCGTGGACGACCCGCGCCGTCAAGCTCTCGGCTCTGTTCGGCGCGGTTCCCGAAGTGATCGCCTCCGGCGTCGATTTGCAGATTCTCGACGGCGTCACCTATCTGCTCACCAATGAAGGAACAACGCTGCGCTACGACGACAGCCTGACCCGGCTGTTCGCCCGCGCCGAAGGCCAAGCAGCGGATGGAATGATGGTCCGCGACGCCGTCTCCTTCCAGGCGCTCGATACCGACAAGATGCCGCCCGAGGCGGAGATGCACAAGGGCCTTGCCGCGATCGCCGATAACGTCCGGGCCGTGACGCACGCTCCGCTGGGCGAATCGTTTTCCGGACCCACTTTGTTTGAGCCGGAAGCCGCGGCACAGCTTTTCGCGCAACTGCTCGGCGACAACCTCCGCGACCCGCGCAAGCCTCTTGCCGAGCCTGGCCGCAACATCAATTTCATCGCCAGCGAGCTCGATACGAAGATCGGCTCGCGCATCCTGCCGGACTGGATGGATATCGTCGACGACCCGACACAAACCTCATGGAACGGCCAACCGCTAGTCGGTTTCTATCAATGGGACCTCGAAGGCGTGCCCGGGAAACCCGTTTCGGTGGTCGAAAAGGGTGTGTTGAAGAGTTTTCTCACCACCCGCCAGCCGCTGAGGAGCTCCGCCGCATCCAACGGCCATGCGCGCCTGTCCGGAAATTTCGGCGCTCGCTCCGCCGCCATCAGCAATCTGTTCGTGAAAACTTCGCAGAATGAGCCTCTCGCCGATTTGAAGAAGAAACTCATTGACATGTGCAAGGAGCGTGGTAAACCCTACGGCATGCTGGTGCGCAAACTGGATTATCCTTTTTCGGCCGGCCGCGGCGAGCTTCAGTCGCTGGCGCAGAGCGGTTCTCAGTCCGGTGGTTCGGTACGTCCTATCAGCCCGCCCGTGCTGGTCTATCGCGTCTATCCCGACGGCCGCGAGGAACTGGTCCGCGGCCTCCGCTTCCGCGGCGTTTCGACGCGGTCCCTGCGCGACCTTCTCGCCGCCTCGCGCGAAACCGAGCTGTTCGATTACGTCAACAACGGCGCGCCTCTCGCCATGCTGGGCGGAGGAGGCTTTTTGGCCCCCACGTCCATCGTCTCGCCCGCGCTACTGTTCGAAGAAATCGAATTCGAACTGCCGCAGGAACAGTTGCCTAAGTTACCGGTTGTACCGCCGCCGCCATCCGGCTCGTCTAACTGAGAAAACCCATGCAGTCTGAGCAAGATCTTGGCTCTGCTGGAGAAGCCGCCTGGGAAGGCGGCTGCCGGCTGATAGCCCGCCCCACAAGTTCGAGCGCGATTCACCCATGCGCCTGATTACCCGCGCCATCTTCCGCGAGATTTTCGTTACCGCGATGCTGGGCGCGGCCATGTTTACCTTTGTCCTGTTTCTCCAAAAAGCCGGACAACTGTTCGAGTTCCTGGTCCGCACCTCTGGCCCGCCGCGCACCGTCGCCTACCTGTTCGCCCTGGTGCTGCCGGTGATGCTCCCCTTCGCCATTCCCCTCGGAGTCCTCATCGGAACCTTAGTCACGCTTTCCCGCATGTCGACCGACGGCGAGATCACCGCGATGCGAGCCGGCGGCGTCCCCGGCCGCCGCGTCGTCCCCGCCATCCTGATGTTCGGATTCCTGGCCATGTGCTGCGCCGCCGCCGCGTCTCTCTGGCTCACGCCCTGGTCCATTCGCGAGGAGATCCGCATCAAGAACATTCTCATCGCCAGCGAGCTGACCGCCGACGTTCATCCCCGCGTCTTCGAGGAACAGTTCCCCAACAGGGTCCTCTACGTTGGCGATGTCATCGTCGGCCCGCCTTCGCGCTGGCGCCAGATCTTCGTCGCCGACGTCACCCCTCCGGGCGAGCGCGCTCCTTCGGCTTCGGAGCGAGGCGATAATCCGGTCATTACTCTCGCTCCCGAGGCCATCGCCGTGCCGGACGCTTCGGCCAACCGCCTTCAGCTCACTCTGAAGAACGGCAGCACGTACGAGGTCGGCAAGGATCCGGGCGTTTATCACATCGAGCAATATTCCGGCCAGGGCGATCAGGCTCTGTACGCGGAGAAGCCGAAGGCCGCCACCATTTCGAAGCCCGTCACCGAGATGGACACCGTGCCTCTCTACCGCATGGCGTACCGCGCGCCGAAGCTCGACAAGACCGCGAAGCTCGACGCGCAGATTGAGCTGAATACCCGCTTCGCCCTGCCGCTCGCGTGTATCCTGTTGTCGCTGGCTGGAGTCCCTTTGGGAATCACCACGCGACGCGCCGGAAAATCCGGGGCCGTCGTCCTCACCGTAGCGTTGGCGCTGATTTACTACATCGGCTTGGGGACGCTGGTGAATCTGTCGAAGCAAGGCCGGCTGTCGCCGGCGCTGGCCGTGTGGCTGCCCGATCTTCTTTTCGCGCTGTTCGGCCTGGTGATGCTGGTGCGCCTCGAAAGGCCCGGCGATCGCGACATCGTGGGCCGCGTGCTGATGTATTTCCGCGCCTTCCGCCCACAGCCGCAGCAACGTGTTCAGCGCGCGCTGGACCGCCAGCAGGTCAAGGTGTTACAAGGCCGCTTTCCGCTGGTGCCGCAGATCATCGACCGCTACGTGCTGGCCAGCTTTCTGTTCTACTTCGTGATGCTGCTGCTGACGTTCGTCGCGATCTTTCACATTTTCGAGTTCTTCCAACTGTTGAGCGACATCATCCGCAACGGCATCGGGATCAGCACCATTCTGCAATATCACCTCTTCCTGACGCCGCGCCTGATTTACGATTTCACGCCCATCGGGGTGCTGGCGGCCGTTCTGGTGGTGTTCGCCATTCTGAGTAAACACAACGAAATCACCGCGTTTAAAGCATGCGGCATCAGCGCGCACCGGCTTACCGCGCCCATCCTCGCCGCCTGCCTGGGCTTGAGCGGCGGACTTTTCGCGTTCGATCACTTCTGGGTCCCCGATGCCGACCGACGCCAGGATCAACTTCGCTCCGTCATCAAAGGAAAAGCCCCGCAGACCTACCTGCATCCGGAACGCAAGTGGATCAATACCGAGCACAACCGGATTTATTACTACGAATATTTCGACCCCACGGCCCGCGTGATGAGCGGCGTCAACGTTTACGAAATCGACCCCGGGCCATTCCGCCTGAAGCGCCACATCTTTGCCAAGCGGGCGCGCTGGGAGCCGACGCTGAACAAATGGGAGTTTCAAAGCGGTTGGACGGAGGATATTCAAGGCACACGCACGGTCGCCTTCGACAGTTTCCCGGACGGCATCCGCACATTTAAAGAGCTCGAGGAAGGACCCGATTACTTCATGCGCGAAGCCAAGCAGTCGCGCCAGATGAATTTTGAGGAGCTCGAAAATTACATCGCCGACCTGCAGCGTAAGGGCTTCGACACCGTCTCATTGCAGGTTCAACTCAATAAGAAATTCTCGGTGCCGATGTTCGCCTTCATCATGGCGATGGTGTCGATCCCTTTCGCATTTCTCGCGGGCAACCGCGGCGCGATGGCCGGCGTCGGCGTCAGCCTCGCCATTGCGATTGCCTATTGGTCGCTCGACAAACTGTTTGAACAGGTGGGCGCGCTCGGCCAACTTCCGCCGTCGATGGCAGCGTGGTCGCCCGACGTGTTATTCTCACTGGCCGGACTATATTTCTTGGTTCGAATGAGGACATAAATGGACGTATTTATTGTCGATGCCATCCGTACTCCCATTGGGCGCGGGAAGCCGGACGGTGCGCTGCACGGGATTCATCCCGTTGACCTTCTCGCCAAGACGCTGATCGCGCTTCAGGCGAAAAACGTCGAGGATATTGTCTGCGGCTGCGTGACCGCGACGGGCGAACAGGGCACGAACATCGGGCGCCTGGCCGGGCTCAAGGCTGGATATCCCATGGAAACGCCGGCGCTTCAACTGAACCGGTTCTGCGGCTCCGGCCAGCAGGCGATTCACTTCGCCTCACAGGCCATCGCCGCCGGGGATATGGAAATCGCCATCGGCTGCGGCGTCGAATCGATGAGCCGGGTCCCGATGGGTTCCGACTCCGCGCTGACCGAGGAATTTCGGGCCGATTTTCCCATGCAAGCTACTGCATCAAGGCATCTCCGCCGAGATGATCGCGGAAAAATGGGGCATCTCGCGCGAGGAAATGGACGATTTCGCGATCGAGAGCCATTGCCGGGCTTCGGCTTCCGATATCAGCGCTCAAATTTTCGCGATCAACGAACTGAGTCGCGATGAGGGGGTCCGTGCGAATCCCGACGTGGCGCGGATGCGGGCGCTGAAGCCCGTTTTCCGGCCCGATGGCGTGGTGACTGCCGGAAATTCGAGCCAGATTTCCGATGGGGCGGCGGCGGTGCTGCTGGCGAGCGGCCGGGCGGCTGAGAAATACGGATTTCAGAAGCGAGCCCGCATTGTCGCGCGCGCCGTGGTCGGGAGCGATCCGGAGCTGATGTTGACGGGACCCATCGCGGCAACGCAGAAAGCTCTGAAGATGGCGGGGCTACAGGCCGAAGATATCGACGCGTTCGAGATCAACGAAGCCTTCGCCGTCGTCCCGATCGTCTGGGCCCGCGAAATTCAGCCTCCGGCCGGGCGGCTGAACATCGAGGGCGGCGCGATTGCGCACGGCCATCCGCTGGGAGCCACCGGCGCGGTGCTGATGACCAAACTGGTCGACATCCTCAAAAAGAAGGGCGGCCGCTATGGCCTGCAGTCGATGTGTATCGGCTACGGCATGGCGACCGCCACGATTATCGAAGTTAGTTGACCCGAGTCCCCGCCCTGACGGGCAGGGTTATAACCCCTGGCGTGAGCCAGGGGATTTCGCATGTCCCCGCGCTCTGAAGCGGCTTTCCTCGGAAAGCCGCTGTTAAAAGATAAACTTCATCGACCACTGCACGATGCGCGAAGTAACGCCGCCGCCGCGGGCGGTGTCGAACGTCGAGGTCAACTGCCCGAAGGTTGTTGAATCGGTTGAGTTGCTGGGTCCGGCGAAGTTCGCATTGTTGAAAACGTCGAACGCTTCGAGCCTGGCCTCGAAGCGCAGGCGCTCGAACAACTGGATATCCTTGATCATCGAGAGATCCTGATCGAAGAAGTGGGGCCCTTCAAATCCGTTGTAAGGCAGGTTGCCGTAGCCGCCCGGCGCCGGTTCCGCCCAGCAAGGAGTGGTCTGACCGGCCGTGCAGAAGTTGGCGGTGCTTCCCGATCCTTTAATCGTGAACAGTCCCGTTGCCGGATTGATAAAGTAAACGCCGTTTCCGGTGCGATAGACTCCGATATTGTTCTGCAATTGCTGGAGCGTCATGTTCTTCAGGACCGGCGTCTCGGCGATTCCCGAGCCGTTGGTGAAGCGGTTCGAGGAGATGGTCAACGGCGCGCCGACAGACCAGTGGGTGTTGCCATTGATAGTCCAGCCGCCGACGATGTAATCGAGCGCCCTGTTCATGCCTGAACCGAATTTCTTGCCGCGGCCGAAGGGCAGCGGATAAGATGTGGTCATGCCGAAAGCATGCCGGACGTTCAGCTGCGACACGAACTTGTCTAGCCCGGTGTTCTGGAGCGACTGATAGTTCTGGCCTTCAGTCTGCGCTTCACCGAAGGTAGTGTCCGCCAGCACCTTGCTGAAGGAGTAATTGGCCAGCAGGAAGAAGCCGTTCGAATAACGGCGGCGGACTTCCACTTCGAGGCCATCGTACATCGACCATCCGGCGTTGTTGTACTGAAGCGCGTTGGTGGCCCAGGGATTGGCGACAAAGAAGTTCAGCGGAAGGCCGTTGGCCGCGCCCAGCCCGTTCGCCCCGGTGACGTTGTTGCGGTACGTGGGCGAGGTGCGGATGGTGTTGAACATCGACTGGATGTTGTTCTGGGTCAGGTTCGTGATGAAGGCGCTGCTACCGTAGCCGACGGTGGTCGCGAGACCAGCGAACAGTTTATCGAGTATAGGAGTCGCAACTTGGCCGGGCAGATTGTTGTCGGCAAATGTCCCCTTTACGCCGTTGGCGTTATCGATGTTGTAATTGTTCAAAGCGTTGTTGAATTCGTTCACCAAGCCGTTGTTATTGAGATCGAGCTCGTTGATGTTCCAGGCGCGGTACTGCTTCACCGCATGGTTGCCGGCGTAGCGGACTTCCATGGTGTACTTCTGCCACAACTCGCGCTGGATACCGACACCGAAGTCGAGCACGTACGGCGTGACCAGATGGGGATCGTAGTTCGCCATCGACGTCTGGCTGCTGAGCCAGTTGGAAAGCTGTGAAACCGGGAATCCGCCCGAGCCGGCCGGCGGCGCCGGCAAGGGAAGACCGGTATTCGTGTAGACGCCCGTCGGCACGCTGTTGGTAAAGGTGCTGAACAGGCCGGTGTTCGCGGTGCTGGCAGGGGTGTAGAACGTGAATCCGTCCTGCACATAGTGCTGCGCGAAGTGCGCACGAATCACCGTTTTGCCATCGGCGAAGGGAGTGTAGGCGATCCCCGCGTACGGTCCAAAGTTATTCAGGTCCCGCTTGGCGACCGGCGAACCGTTGCTACCACCCTGGAGGGTCAGCAATTCGTCGGTGGCCCCGGTGATATTTCCCGGCTGGAACAGATTCGCCACCGGAGAGCCTGTGATCGGCGTGACGCCGAAGAGGGTGGAGAGATTATTCTGCGGCAACAACACCAAGCCGTTGCGCGCGTCATACGGTCCCTGGTATTCCCAGCGGACCCCGTAGGTAAAGGTCAGATTCCGTCTAATCTTCCAGGAGTCCTGGCCATAGTACGCGAAGTTCTGTTGAATCGGAGTGTATACTTCCGGAATTCCCGACGCATAACCGGAGGTCGGAGAGGTGTGGTTGAAGCCCTGACTGATGGAGCCGAGCAAGCCGGTGTCGTTCCCGAAGATGGCCTGGGCCAGCGTCAATTCCGCGGCGCTGATGCCGGGCAGGGTGGCAGTGCTGAGGTTATCCGGATTTGCGGCGTTGAGGTTGGTTCCAGCACCGATAATCACACGCGGATACACGGTGTTATAGAAGTAGCTGGTGGCGAGATCCCGGCGGTACTCGCCGCCGAACCGCATCTGGTGGTTGCCCTTGACCCAGCCGTAGTTGTCGATGTACTGCTGCACGGGCGTATTGCGGCCTTGCGGGAAGTTCGTGGACGTCATGACCGGACTGGTGACCGTTGCGTACGCGATCTGATTGCCGCCCGTATCGGAGAAGTTGTACCCGTAAGCGAAGCCAACCGGCGCGTGCTGGTAGCCGATGCGGACCTCGTTCGTCATGGTCGGGCTGATGGTGGTGGTCCAAGCCCAGACAAAATCCTCACGCGCGGAGATCTGTCCGCCGGACCAAGGCGCACCGATGAACGGCGGCTGGTTGCTATTCAGGAAATCCGGCGAGGTGTTGAAATTCGCCTTGTTCCAGATAAATTGAACGGCGTTCTTTTGGCCAAGCTGCTGATCCATGCGGATCGTCCATCGATCCTGATTGTTGACACCCGACTCATTGAAGCTGAGGCAGCGGACATTGATTCCGTCGCCGCTGCCGCAACCGGCATCGGTATAGCCCGACTGCGGCACGATGCTGGTATACACCGGAAACGACTGCGAATTGATGACCGGCTTGATCCCGGTATTCCCGATGGTTCCCACGTTCAGCAGGTTAACCGTCGTGGGCGCGCCCCCGGAGGGAGTGTAGGTAAACAGACCCTGCTCGGCCGAGGGGGTCTCCACTGTGCGCTCGGTTGGCGCGGCGCGCGGTTCCCGATACGCTTCGTAGGCGAAGAAGAAGAAAGTCTTGTTCTTGGCGTTATAGAGCTTGGGGATGCTGGCCGGACCGCCGATGGTGGCGCCGATATGATTCTGCAACTGGAACGGCCGCTTCACGCCGGTATCGTTGTTGAACCACGTGTTGGCGTTCAGGAAGCTGGTGCGCTGGTACCAATACACCGTGCCATGATACTGGTTGGTGCCTTTTTTGGTCACCATGGAAACCTGCGCCGCGCCGAATCCACCGTCTGTGCCGATGCCTCCGACGCTGACGTTGATTTCTTCAATCGTGTCGGCGACCGGCGAGCTGATGGCAAAGAAGGCGCTGGTCTTCACGAAGTTGTCCTGGACGTTGATGCCATCCTGGGTGAGGTTGGTGTCGTTGCCGCGCAGGCCGTGCACGAAAGCGTCGCCGCCGGTGACGCTGGTCGTGTTGGGCGTCAGAACGCCGGCGAACATTTTCACCAGGTCAAGAGGGTTGCGGGTGGGTAAAGGGATGGTTTCGAGTTGCACCGCTTCGACCGAGCCCTTTAATTCCGCCGAATCCGTCTGCAAGGTCGTCGTCTGCGCTTCCACCACGACTTCGGTACCGGTCCTGGCGAGCTGTAATTTCAGATTCGCGCGCGAAATCTGCGACACAAAGACTTCCACGCGCGGAATCTCGGTCTTCGTGAAACCGGTAAACTCTACCTCTACTTTGTAGAATCCGTTTTGCAGGGCGTTGACGACATAGATACCGGCGGAGTCGGTTTTTTCCTTATACACGGTGCCGTTCGTCAGACTGGTGACCGTAACCGAGGCGTTCGGCACCACCGCGTCGCTTGAGTCGGTGACGGTGCCGGTGAGCGTGCCCGTCAAAACCTGGGCGGAAGCCGATCCAACAAAGACCAGCACGATCAACGCGAGAAAGAGGACGGAAAGCCGTCCTGTGAAGACGTTACTTCTGGAGCTTGCGCTGCGGACCATAGTTTTACCCCCAAAAAGATTGCAACTACCTGTTAATTTGATAGATTACAGTAGGATTGCACCAGCTTCAAGTGGTTACAGAAGCAACTTTGTAAAAATCCTTGCGGTCGCGAGGGAATTCGCGCTAATTTTACCGGTCCGGGGGTTACTTTAGGCGTAAAGGCAGCGCATGGCGCTGCCCCACATCAAAAGTCGAGGCGCAAGCCCATTTCGATCCAACGGCCGGCGTTGGTGCGATTCGGCGGCGTGTAGGTCGCCGTAATGACACCGAATGTTGCAGGGCTGGTGAAGCTGGTGCTGGGGTTGGCGAAATTCTCGTGATTGAAGATGTTGAAGAAATCGGCCGAGAAACCGAGCACGGTCTTGCTGCCTTCCTTGCCGATCCGGGTGGTTTTGCCGACTCGCATGTCGACGTTCCAGAACGACAACCCGCGCAACGGGTCTCCGCTTCCGGTGCGTCCCGTCGAGGATAGCTGGATGTAACCGAAGTCGCAGTAGGCTGCGCCTGGGTTGCTGAAGATATCCAGGTTCGTTCCGGATGCGCCTCCCACGTTTGCTGCGACGGTCCCACTGAAGATGCCGTTGGAGCAGGTGGTGGCGTTCGACACATTGTGATTCACGGTGGTCGACGGAGGCGGGTTGACGGGAACCATGTAGTCCGTGGCTCCTATGCTGGTGTTGCCTCCGCCCCAGACCTGGCTGCCTTCGGTAACCTTGAGCGGCAGGCCGGTCCATGCGGCCGCGATGCCCGAGGTATACCAGCCGCCGATGATCTGGTCCACGAAATTTCCGGTATGGAAGCGATGTCCCTTGCCGGCAGGCAGATCGTATTGATAGTACGCGTTGAAAACGCTCCGCCGGTCGTAGGATGAGGGCCCGTATTGTACGCCCGGGTTGAAACTGTTGGAATAAAACCCGGCGTTGTTCTGATTCGATAAACCGTCATCGATGGCTTTGGCAAAGGTGTAGTTGCCGCTGAAAGAGAAGCCGTGGGACATTCGCTTTGAGATGGTGACGATGGCGGCATTGTAGTTCGCATATCCGATATAGGTCCGGATAAATTCGACGCCCGCCTGATCGCTATCGTACGCCTGGAGGCCCAGCCCGCGCCGATAAGTGTCCAGGTTAGCGAACAGGGTGCCTACATTTCCCCCAGTGAAGTTCCCTTTGTTCGCACCGACAATGTAAGCCGTAGCGGTCGCCGCGCCCTTTTGAAGCGCCAGGCCTGGGAACTGGTTTTCAAAAAACGGCTCGGTCGGAGCAGCCTGGCCGTTACGAAGCGCGTTCGCCACCAGGTCGTAGGCCTGAGCGAAGGTCTGTCCCGACGCCGTGTCCTTGAACATGTACGGCGCGGAGTTCACATTGACTGCCTGCGGCAGATCGCGGGATTCGCGGCTGAGAAACGCTCCCTCGATCAGCATGTTCCCCGGCAGTTTACGCTGGATACTGAAGTCGAAGTTATAGCTTCGTCCGGTCTTCGTATTCGGGTCGACCTGGAACGACAGAACTTCGGCGCCCACGGCCGGGATAATCGGCGAGGTCGCGGATGACGGGACCGGAAGGGGCAGCGTGCCATCGGTTCCGACGCGGAACGCGGCAAGTCCTGGATTGGCGAGGACCGAGCCGCTCGCGTTACATCCCGGGCCGCCTGCTCCGGTCGCATTGCAAGCCGGGGCGTTTATCGAGATGTTCTGATCAAAGCCGATTCCCAGCATGGGAATCTCGACGCTTTGCACGGTATTAGAGCGGTCGTAAACCATGGCGAATCCGCCGCGGATCACGGTATCTCTTTCTCCCAGCAACCGGCTGAGGAAACCGCTCTTGACCGACGGATTCCAGGCGAGAGCGACGCGGGGAGCAAAGTCGCCGTAGTCGGTGTTATAAACGGGACGCTTCGCCGCGCCGACGGTTTCAAAGCCGAAGGTCGGGTTGTAGATCTGGCCTGCCTCCGCCGCCTGCTCCTTTTGCTGGAGGAAAGAGGGGCCGTTAATCAGCGCGCCGGTCTGCGCGTTGGTCATGATGGTTTGCAGATTATTGGCTTCCGTGGGCGCGGTTTGAAAGCCGTAGGATAAGCCGTAATAAAACGTCAACGACGGCTTGACGCGCCACGAATCCTGCACATAAAAATAGCTGGCATACTGGTTCGTCACGTCGCGCAGGAATGTCCCGAACGGCTGCGGCTGGAGTTGGGAATTGCGGACCGCCAGGATCCCGACGTTGTCGACCAAGCCGAGAAGCGAAGCGTAATAGCGGTCCCAGTTCCCCAATTGGTTGGACGGAACGCAGTTGGAGGTAATGCTGCCGCTACAGACGGCCGGTTCGTTGACGGAGGGAATACTCAGATTCAACTGATCGCCGTCGATCAGCGCCACCAGCGAAGTGATCGATCCAACTACCTTGTCGGCGCGGGCATGGGTAAAGTCGATCTTGTTGACCTGAACTCCGAAGCGGACTTCGTGTTTTCCAAGGACCTTGGTCATGTCGTCGATGAGTTGCCCGTTCTGCTGCCACTGGGCCTGGAAACGCGCGCGCTGGGTGTCTAAATCGATGGGCGAGTCGATGAAGGCGCTGACGCCGCTACCGATGGCAAGAGCCACAGGTCCGGCCGCGGTCTGCGATCCGGGAATGTTCAAAATTCCCGCGGCTTTGGTCGGGGACGTCGCGTTGGTCTGGCTGGTGTCGCGGACCCAGCCGATGCGGACCACATTCAGCAGAGTCGGCGAGATCTGCCACGTCGCCGCCAGACTTGGCACGATGGCGCGCTGAGGCGTGGTTTCCACCGAGGCAGGCTTGCCGTTCAGGATCTCAATATCCCCGGATGCAACGGCGTCGCTGCGGTAATAGGTGAGGCTGGCGTTCAACGTCAACTTCGAGTTGACCATATGGTCCAAGCGGATGACTCCGTAGTCGGTTTGAATCGGCGTGGGAAGATTGGCGAAATAGCTTCCGGTGTTCAGGCCATCTCCCCCAGCCAGATTCGGCAGGGGCATGTCGGCGAACTGCGCCGCCACGGATGGATCGATACCCAGGCCGCGCGGATCGCACGGGGTGCTTCCGGTAGACCCGGTTGGTGCGTTGCAAATCGATGCTGTTTTCAAATTGAATTGTTCTACTCCTCCTGGGCCAGTGAACTGGACGATGCCTTGCCGCAGCAGCGCCGTGGGCACAGTGCGAGTCACTTGCGCGACGCTGTCGAATCGCCGCGCCTCATAATTTGCGAAGAAGAAGGTCTTGTTTTTCACCAGTGGACCGCCGAGACGCCCGCCGTAACGGTTGTCGTGGATAATCGCCTTGGCCAAGCCCGCCCGCTTGTTGTCCCAGGTGTTGGTATTCAAGTCGTTGTTCTGAAGGAACTCGTAGAGCGCTCCGTGGAAAACGTTCGAGCCGCGGCGGCCGATCAGCGTCACTTGCCCCCCGGATGCCCGCATCATGGTCGCGCTGGGGTTGGAGACGTTTTCCGTGAATTCCTCCACGCTGTCGGCAGGCGTGGGAACCGAAGTGTTGGTGGCGACCAGGTTCTGGGTGATGTCGATGCCGTCCAGCGTTACCGTATTCTGATCGTCGATCGCACCGCTGACGCGCATCGCTAGTCCGGCGCCGCCCGCCACCACGCCGGGCTGAAGGTTCATCAACTCGGTCGCATTGCGCTGCAAAGTGGGCAGGCGCAGAATGTTCTCGGTGGAGACGGTGTTGCCGATTTGCGCATCCTGGGTCTGCAACTGCGCGGCCGCCGCCGCCGTTACCTCCACCACATCTGTAGCGCCGCCGACCTCAAGCTTGACCCCCAGGGTGACAGTCTTGTCCACCTCGACGGCGATATTGGAAATGTTCGCCGTTCGGAAGCCAGACATGGTCACGGTGATGCGGTACGGTCCGGGAACGACGGAGGGAAACACGTAGGCTCCCGCATCGTTAGTCGTTGTGACCGCGGCCGCGTTGGTATCGGTGTTCACCAACTGCACTTCCGCCTTCGGCACCACCGCCCCGGTGGCATCGCTGACCGTGCCGATAACTTTGCCTGTCGTGGAGCTTTGCGCAATTGCGCCGGCATGGAGACACACGCCGCGCATATTAAGAGGATCGTCGGATGAAGAAAACGACCTTGTTTCACTGTTTCACTCCTTGCTGTGAATTTTGCGCTCAACGGAGAGTGGAAGGTTTTCAAGATACTATCAGCCATCCGGCATAGTGTCAAGGACTTATGCGGACTTGTGCGAAACGCGCGGAGGGGACGCTACGTTAAGGCAGTAAACGTTTCTTTTTTCGTATCGTACGCTTCAACCGTCATCGCGCCGGGTTCTTGGGCCGCCCTGGCTGCACCAGGACTCTAGACGGCGACGGTGGATTCGGGTTGCAATGCCGCGAGCAGTTCGGTGGCGCGACTGCGAGCCCGCGCGACGCTGGCTTCCTTGATCCGCTCATAGCCGCGGATCTGTTCGGGCAGTGCGGCGATTTCGAGGGCTCGGGGGTGGTTTTGGTCCAGCACCTGCGAGATGAGATCGCGATACCAGGCGATGAGCTGCCGCTCCATGCGGCGGTGTTTCGTGCGTCCGAAAATGTCGAGCGGCCCGCCGCGCAACCTTTTCATCGAGGCGAGTATTTTGAGGGGCGTCCGGAACCAGGGGCCGATGGCTATTTTTTTCTTGAAGAATCGGCGGAACACGGGCGGGTGCAGGTTGTAGGAAACCGATTCCACCTGCGTCCAAGATTCGCGGATCTGGTTTTCGAACGAAGGCTTGGTCAGCAGGCGGGCGACTTCGTACTCGTCTTTGTACGCCATCAGCTTGTAGAGATTTCGCGCCACGACCGGAGCGAGTGCTGGGGCACGGCGCTCGACATCGGCGATGAAGTCGGAGTATTGCTTCGCGTAAGCGGCATTCTGATAGGCGGTTAACTCGGCCACGCGATCAAATTCCACGACGCGCTCTTCTTTGGGAGAAAGCAACTGCTCAACCGACTGAGCGTCATGAAAATATTTCCGGCCCCAGCTGAAGACCTGTAAATTGCGGTCGATATCGACACCGTTCAACTGGATTGCTCTTTCGATCGCGGCCAGCGTCAAAGGGATGAGGCCGCCCTGCCAGGCCACGCCCAGCAGAAAAAGATTCACGGCCATGTGGCTGCCGAAGAGGCCCTCGGCCAGGCGCGTGCCGTCGACTACGATGTTCCGGCCGCGGCGGGTGACGATCTGCACCGCTTCTAACATGCGTTCCGGGCCCGCAATGGGAGTGCGCGAACGAATCGTATCGATAGTCGGCGTGACGTTGGTGTTCAGCACCGCGGTCGTTTTTTCGGGCGACGCGGTTTTCAATAAATCGGCGTTGGCGACGCCGATCAGGTCGAATCCCAGAATCACGTCGGCGTTGCCAGTATTCGTGCGGGCAGGCGCTTCGACGGGGCGGCGGCTGAGCAGAATATGCGAGACAACCGCGCCACCTTTTTGCGCCGTGCCGGTCTGGTCGAGCGTGGTGACGTAGAGACCGTCGATCCAACCCGCCGTCGCGAGCAGAGCGTTGATAGTCACCACTCCTGTGCCGCCGATGCCAGGGCAGACGATGCGATACCCGTCTCCGACCGGCGCGAATTCGCGCGGAAGGGGGACATCCGCATCAGGCAATTTCGGCAGTGCTTTGCGGCACAGCCCGGTGCCCTCCTTGATGTTCACAGTGACAAACGACGGGCAATCCCCGAGCGCGCACGAATAATCCTTGTTGCAGGACGACTGGTGAATGCGCATCTTCTGGCCCAGCTCAGTCGCCACCGGGTTCAGGCTCATGCAATTGGCCTGTTTGACGCAATCGCCGCAGCCTTCGCAGACTTCCTCGTGAATCATCAGGCGCTTCACCGGCTCGGCATATTTCCCGCGCGAACGCTTGCGGCGGACCTCGGCCATGCACTCCTGGTCGTAGATCATGGCGGTGACGCCTTTTTCCTTGGCCAGTTCGGCGAGAGTTCGCTCGAGTTCCGATCGGTCCCGCAGCTCGGCGTTCGAAGCGAGCTCCACATATTGATAACGGCTGCGATCCTCGGTCAGAACGATGGTCCGGCGCACGCCTTCCGCTTCCAGCTTCTTTGTCAACTGAGGAACGGGCAGAGCGCCGACCGCTTCCTGTCCGCCCGTCATAGACACGTGACCGTTGTAGAGGATTTTGTAGGTGATGTTGAGGCCGCTCGAAACCAGGGCGTTCACGGCGAGCTGTCCCGAATGGAAAAATGTTCCGTCGCCGATGTTCTGGAACATATGCTGATGCTCTACAAACGGAGCCATGCCGATCCACGTCGCGCCCTCGCCACCCATCTGCGTCAAGTGGGAAAATGCGCGCCCGGAATCGGTGAGCCGCATCGCCATCGTGTGGCATCCGATGCCGCCACCGCCGACCTGGCCTTCCAGCAGAAGCGTGGACCTGTTATGTGGACACCCGGAACAGAAGTTTGCCGCGCGAATCGAGAGACTCTGTTCGCGCGGCTTCGCGGCGATGTTTTCGAGGAACTGAACCCGCGCGGCTACGATTTCAGTCGTGCGGCGCTTCGCTAGCACTCCGCCCACCGCGAGCGCAATTTTGTCCGGATTAAGTTCGCCCGAGGGCAGGAATAACGGCGCGCCCTGGGCGTCGGTTTTGCCGAGAATCGCGGGTCGCGAGGCGCTGGAATATAGCGCGTCCCGCAACTGTAATTCAAGGAAGCTGCGTTTCTCCTCGACCACCAGGATCGTGTCGAGCCCTTCGGCGAAATCGCGGGCGAACTGCTGATCGAGAGGAAACGTCATCCCGAATTTCGCGACGCGGATACCCAGTTCTTCCAGCTCGCTTTCGCCGATCGAAAGATCCCGCAGCGCCTGCGCCAGATCGTAATAGGATTTGCCAGCGCTGACCACGCCGAGCCACGCTTTCTTGCTGCCATGCCAGCGATTTATGTGATTCAGGCGGGCGAATTCGACAACCGCCTGCAATCGGCGCGCGTTGACCTCATATTCGAGCGCCAGCGTGATCGGCGGGACCAGCCGAGGGTCGACCGTTTTTTGGTAACCGCGCGGAATTTGGATTTGCGTCTGGTCTGGATCGAGAATCACGGTACTGCCGCCGTCGCAGACGTCGGTGACCAGCTTCAAGCCAACCCAGGCGCCTGAAAATCGCGAAATGGCGACGGCGAGAAGACCGTAATCGATGATTTCCTGCACGTTCCCAGGGAATAAGAACGGGATCCCGGTATTCATCAGGCTGAAATCGCTCTGATGCGGGATGGTGGAGCTCTTGCAGCCATGGTCGTCGCCGGCCAGCACCAGCGCGGCGCAGTTTTTGCCGGTACCCGCTAAATTCGCGTGGCGAAAGACGTCGCCGCTGCGGTCGACACCGGGGCCTTTTCCATACCAGATGCCAAGGATGCCGTCGACCTTCGATTTGCCGACTACTTCGAAAATCTGGGTGCCCATGATGGAAGTCGCGGCCAGATCCTCGTTGAGGCCTGGACGGAAATGGACGCCGTGCTCGTCGAGCAACTTCTTCGAACGGGCCAGCGCGAGGTCGTAGCCGCCCAGCGGCGAGCCTTCATAACCGGATATGAATGCACCCGTTTTCAGCCCCGCGCGGCGGTCGCGGCGCATCTGGTCCATTGGCAATCGAACCAGGGCCTGAATGCCCGTAAGATAGACGCTGCCTCGCTCAACTGTGAACTTGTCGGAGAGGAGCATGCCTCATCCAATATAACCCGTCGTATATGATCACAGGGTGCCGACAAGAACCGTTCTTGCGCTCCTCCTGCTGGCCGGATGCAGCAGCCGTAAGTCCGCCGATGTCAAGAATGATGTGAAAATCGCCATCGGCGGACAGGCGCAGTTGATCTATCTGCCGGCAACACTCGCACAGGAACTTGGTTTCTACAAACAGGCCGGCCTCAACGTCAAGCTGCTGGATTTCCCCGGCGGCGCGAAGGCTTTGGAAGCTTTGATGGGGGGCAGCACCGACGTCGTCTGCGGATTTTACGACCACACCATTCAGATGGCCGCTCAGGGCAAGGATCTGACAGCTTTTGTCGCAATGTTGCGCTATCCCGGCCTGGTGCTGGTGTCACCGGCGATTGGCCGCATCGAGGATCTGAAGGGGAAAACGGTGGGCGTTTCCGCGCCCGGATCGTCGACGCACATGTTTCTGAATTATCTTCTCGTCGCGCACGGCATGAAGGTGGACGACGTGAGCAACGCGTCCATCGGCATGAGCGCGACGGCGGTGGGAGCGGTGACGCATAACAAGGTGGATGCCGCGGTGATGACCGACCCGGCGCTGGCCATCGTACGCAAGCAAATGCCGGGGCTGCACATCCTTGCCGATACACGGACGGCCGAAGGAGTGCGTGCGGTCTTCGGGGTCGAAAGCTACCCGTCGGCGGTGCTGTATTCGAAGACCGAGTGGGTGGAGAAGAATCGCGATACGGCGAAGCTGCTCGCCGGCGCGATCACGAAGACGCTGTCGTGGATGCGGTCGCACACGCCGGAGGAGATTCGCGAGAAAATGCCCGCGTCGTTTCGCACCGAAGATGCCGCAACCGACATAGAAGTGCTTCGCACCGCGCAGGCGATGCTGTCGGTGGACGGAAAGTTCACGCCCGAGGCGGTGGAGGCGGTTCACAAGGTATTGAGCACGTCGCTCGAATCCGTGCGAAACGCGAAGATCGATTTGGGGAAGACGCATACGAATGAATTGATTCCCTAACTTCTCTTCGCAGGGCAAGTGATGTGGGGCAGGGCCATGCCCTGCCAACCTACTTGATCCCGATCACCATCGAGTCCGGACCCACCAGGTGCTCCACGCGTTTTTCCCGGAAACCGGCTTCTTTCATCCAGCCCTGGCAGTCCGCGCCCGTAAAATCGAATCCGCCGGGAGACTCGATCAGCATATTGAGGCTCATCATCAGCCCGAACGCGTTCTTCGACCGGTCGTCGTCGATGATGGTTTCATAGACGATGAATGCGCCGCTTTCGGGCACTGCTTCGTATGCCTCGCGAATCAACATGCGTTTGTCGTCGAGGCCCCAATCGTGCAGGATGTGGCCCATCAGGATCACGTCGGCCTTGGGTAAGGGCTGGTCGAAGAAGCTGCCTGCGACAAAGCGTAGACGTCCGGAGACGCCGTTCTTTTCCACATTTCGGCGCGCAGATCCGCGTCGTGGGTGGCTTTCGAAAATTCCAGCATGCCGAGCATCGCGAAGACGGCGGCATAGGGCTTGCGCTGATAAAACGACGGGAGGCCTTCCCGGGTGAGGCTGAAATAATAGCGCCCCTGCGCGTCCCGAGCGCGTTTGCGGAGAAAATCGAGAATCAGCCGCGCGGCGTCGAGATATTCCTCGCGCGGTTCGAGATCGTTATAGAGTTTCGAGAACATCCACACGGCGCGGCCTTGCAGCCGGACGTATTTTCGCGAATCGTAGACGGCGCCTTCGCGGGTGAGGCAGGTGAAATACCCTCCATGCCGATGGTCCAGAGCGCGAAGCCAGAAAGGAATCACACGGTCGACCAGTTCGGCGCGGTAGCGTTGGGCGGGAAGCTGCAACTCTCTATTATGAACCGCGGACTATCGATCCCCGGGTTCAGGCGACGGGGTCATCCGGCTCCGGCTGTGGGGTTCATTTCGATACCTTCGACAATTGCTGGAACAGGCGGCCGGGCATGTCCCGGTCTTCCTGGCCTAAACGGTCCTGCATGCGCAGTTCGAGCGACAGTTCGTAGGCGCGCTGATATTCGGCGCGGGCGGCGCCGATATCCTTCCGGCGCGCGTGGATTCCGGCGATGGCCGCCATGGCGCGCATCATCTCGACCTTGTAGCTCCCAGAATCCGGATGTTTGGCGAGCAGGTTGTCCCAGGTCGCCGTGGACCATTTCAGATCCTCGACAGCCTCTGCGTCGCGCTCCGATGCGGCGAGGCACATTCCAAGAAGATAGGCGCTTTGCGCCTGGTCGTCGCGGCTGCGGTCACTTCCCGGGTTCTTGGCGATCAGCTCGCTGGCTACATCGAGCGAGGTGCGCAACGATTTCTCCGCCGCCGGATAGTCCTCCAGCTTCAAATATGCGCGGCCGATCTGATCGTGAAACACCATGATGTCGCGGCGGACCTCGAAGTTGGCAGGATCGGCTTCTAGCAGGCGTTCGGAGATGGCGAGGCCCTTGCCGCTCATCTCCAGCGACTCCTTGTACTCGCCGGTATGTTCAAGCAGAGAGCCTAACCTCTGGTACACGTTGGAGACGTCGCGCGCGCCGACGGCATTCGGCGGATTCGACATAGCCAGCGCCTGGCAGATTTCAAGCGCCCGCTCGTAGGTCTGGCGCGCTTCCTCATAGCGGCCGAGATTGGTTTCGTTGGGGCTGCCGAGCGAATCGCCGATGCGGACCAGGTCCATCGAATATTGCCGCCTGATGGATTCGTCCGAGGGATGTTCTTCGAGAAGACCTTCGCGGATTTTGAGGGCCTTTTGATTGTAATCGTAGAAACGTTGGGCGTGGCCTTCCATTTTTTCGCGATCGCCGCCCATGCGGTAACTGCGGGCGAGGTCGGCGCGGACATCGACGTTTTTGGGATGTTCGGCGTAGAGCGTCTCGCGGATCTGCATCGCGCGGCCGATGTGCTCGTCGGCCGATTGCGGATCGGCGGTGCCGTCGAGCAGTTCGCCCAGACGCATGTGCGCCTCGGCCACCGCGAGTCTCGCGGCGACCCCATGGTCGCGGGCGCTGATCCCCTCGCGCAGCGCCAGTTCCTTGCGGGCGTTCACTAGCGCACCGTTGATATCTCCGAGGTTGGGATAGCCGACGCGATACTGCACTTCGCCGATTTTCTTGTACGCCTCGGCTAGCTCGCGCTGGAGGGAAAGATCGTCTCCCGATTCCCGAGCCAGTTTGTCGAGATAGGTTTGCGCGCGCTCCACCAGCAACAATCGTGCGGGCGTGGAGCCAGGCAGGTCGCGAATGGCGTCGCTGATTTCGAACAGGACGCTGTTGGCCAGTGTGCGCACGTCGTTGAAACTGGCCCTGGTCCGGGCCTGTTCGCGGCGCGTGGAAATAACGCCTCCGGCCAGCGTGACGACGATCCCGACAACGGCAATGGCGCCCAGTTTGTGGCGGCGAAGAAATTTTCCGGTGCGGTAGGAGAACGTGTCGCTGCGCGCCATCACCGGCAGCCCTGCCATGAACTTGCGGATGTCCTCGCTGAACTGCTCCACCGACATGTAGCGCCGCATGGGATCTTTGCGCAGCGCCATCAGAATGATCCAGTCCAGATCGCCGCGCAGGCGCTCCAAAAAACTTTCGTTGAGCTTTCCGCCGCGCGCGCCGCTTTCCGAAGGCGGACGGAGAACGGTGATGCTGGGCTTCTCCGGCTCGTTTTCGCAGATGGAATTGAGCATGCCCGGCAGCGGCTTATCGGCCAGTTCGAAAGGGCGATGGCCGGTGAGTAGCTCATAGAGCACGACGCCCAGCGAATAGACGTCGCTCGAGGTGCTGATGGGCTCGCCGCGCAACTGCTCCGGACTGGCGTAGGCGGGGGTCATCGGCTGAAGGCCGAGGGTCTGGGGAAACGGGTCGTCGAAACCGGCGAGCAGGTTTTTGGCGATGCCGAAATCCATCAGCTTGACCACCCCTTCGTCGGTGACCAGAATGTTGGACGGCTTCAGATCGCGATGCACGATCAGGAAGCGGTGCGCGTATTGCACGGCTGAGCAGGCCTGCCGGAACAGCTCCAGCCGCTCATTCAACCCAAGCTCGCGGGAGGCGCAATATTCGTCGATCGGCCGCGCGTTGCGGACGTGCTCCATGACGAAATAGGGCTCGCCTTCTTCGGTGACTCCTCCATCGAGGAGACGGCAGATATTGGGATGTTCGAGATTGGCCAGAATCTGCCGCTCATTCTGGAAGCGGCGGAAGATCTGGTCGCCGTCGTGGCCGGGGCGGAGCAGTTTGATGGCAACCTGCTTGCGGTATTGCTGATCGGCGCGCGAAGCCAGCAGGACCACGCCCATGCCGCCGCGCCCTAGTTCACGCTCCACCCGATAAGGCCCGATCTGCCATTCCTTTGACGGAGTGCGCGGGACCTCGGGCGGGGGCCCGAATCTTTCATCGTAAAGACGGGAGGCGAGGCTGCGAAGACTCTCGTCCGGGCCGCAGGTATCGTCCAGGAACTTCTGCCGATCCGGGTGCGGAAGGCTGGCATATTCATCCAGTCTTGCTCTGATCTCGTCGAAGGGCTGGTTGGGCATGTTCCAACTGGATATGCGGATTCCTGTCGTTAGATCGGCAGTTTCCCAGAAGGCCTTTAACTGCTTCATTTAGCCCAAGTAACGGCGTGGTACCGGCGACGTCCGAAGATACGACCGGTCATACGACCCTATGAAAATCGACACCTAGTACCTACACCTGCATACTTTCCCCGTCGATCTTAAGCACTTTAAGGGGAATGTATTGAACCGCCTCACGGTATTTGCCTGCGAATCTCAGCCGATCGTACTGGAGGGCCTGGCGAAAGTGCTCGCCGCCTGCGACGATCTCGACTATGTCGGAGCCGCAGGAAGCTTGTCGGACGCGCTCGACGCCCTGCGGCGGCAGCAGCCGAACATCATTCTGATCGGCCAGACGGCCGGGCTGAAGGTGGTTTTCCAATTCATCTCCGACGTGAGAAATACGTCGTCGTCGTGCCAGCCGGTGCTGTGGGTGAACGACCTGGCGGAGATCGACTGCTTCCGCGCGTTGCAACTGGGGGCGCGGGGTATTTTGAAAAAGACGCTGCCGGTGGAGTCGCTGGTGGAGTGCCTGCGGTCGGTGGGCCGCGGCGATGTCTGGATCGAAGGGTCGCTCTCGGACCAGGTGGTAGGCGCGCTGGACCGGCGCTCTGCGCCGAGGCTTACGCCGCGGGAAAAAGAGATCGTCCACCACGTCTGCGGCGGGCTGAAGAACAAAGAGATCGCCGAGGCCCTGCACATCACGCCGGGGACGGTGAAGGTCCACCTGATGCACATTTTCGAAAAGACCGGAGTGAAGGATCGTTTCGAACTCGCGGTGCATGGACGAAGGATGCTCGGGGTGGAGCATGCCGGAGAAGTCCGGGCGGAGAGCCGCGTGGTGAGCCAGTCGGGTAGTTGAAAACTTTGATCCTTCGGCGTACGAGCCCCGAAAGCGCCTGTCCCGCCTTTCAGTAACTGGTTGATTTTCTATGGTGGGGCAGGCGGTTCCGCCTGCCAATCGCGGCCGACATCCATCCCGCTAAAAACGAAGCCAAACTTCCGAGACGACTATTCCAACGTGTTCCAAATACTCAAGTTAGACTAATCCCCTGGCTCACGCCAGGGGTTATAACCACGTCCCGTCAGGGCGGGGACTCGGCGAACTGTCCGCATGCTCGTCAGCTTGGGGCTGCTTCGGACAACAAAACCCCAAAACAATCTACCCATGGAGCTGGCGGCGCATCCGCAGGACCGCAAGAAATGCCAGGCCTCCCGCGATGAATCCCACCGTTCCCGGCTCCGGCACGGCGGAACCGACAAATGCAATGCCATCCAGCGGATCTCCGTAGGTTGCCACGACGGTATCGCTGGTGAAGGCGCTATTGAACTGATAGACGTTCTCGCTCCAATCGTCGACCCAAAAAATTCCCAATACAGGGTCCCAGGTTATGCCGCCATCGTTGATGAACCCGGTCCCGGCCGACACTTCCGTTGCGGCTCCGGTACCGAGGTTGATCGAATAGAGCACTCCCGGGCCCGCCGAGTATTCGTACATCGTATCGTTGGTCGAGTCGTACGCCAGGCCGCCGGTGTACGGGCCACCGCCCCCGATGAGCGTCGCCGCTCCCGTGGATGTGTTGATGCTGTAAAAGTTGCCAGCCGTTGTAGCGCCGTACATTGTGTTGTTCCCGGTATCGTAAGCAAGACCGAACAGGTCAGTCAGGCCGGTGGCGCCGACCAGAGTTGCGGCGCCCGTGTTGAGGTTCAAGGTGTAAATGCTGTTATCGCCGCGGCCGGAGTCCCAATACATGATTCCATGATTGGAATCGTAGGTTAAATCACCAAAATCGCCGGCTCCAACGCCGGTGCTGCCGACCACGGAAATGGCGTATGTGTTCGGATCGATGGTCAACAGCGAATTCGTGGCGTCGTCAATCGCGTAAAGGACAGGGCCGGCCAACAATCCGGCGGGCAGCGCCAACAGCGCGACACACGCTTTCAAGCATTTCATGGGTTCCTCCGTTAATGCGATTTCGCTATCGAAATTCCAGCATTTTTCAGCATAAGGCAATCGCCTGGAACAAGGCAAGCATTTATTGCACAGCGCATCGGCCAGCGCTCACCCTTATTAGTCTTTTCGACACTAAAGTACCGGGCGACATCAGGCGAATAACTACGCAGGTGACTTCGCCGCAAACCATTGCCACGCCCCTTGCGCACAAAGGCGGGGTCCGGATCGACAATCTGCTCCGCAAACGGTGGGCGCGGCTGGCGATTCCATCCCTTTCCGACCTGTTCTTTATCGCCGTTTTTGTCTGGGTCTGCATGAGCGGAGGCGCGGCCGGTTGGGAAGGGCTGCTGGCCGACGCCGACGTGGGCTGGCACATCCGGACGGGCGAGTGGATCATCGACCACCACGCGGTTCCGCATCAGGACCTTTACTCGTTTTCGAAACCCGGGGCGCCCTGGTATGCCTGGGAGTGGGGAAGCGACGTGATCTTCGGTTCCCTGCACCGGGCGGCCGGGCTGAAGGGCGTGGTGCTGCTGGCCGGAGTGCTGATTTCTTTGTTCGCCTGGACGCTGCTGCGGAGGATGGTGGGAGAGGGCGTCCACCTGCTGTGGGCCATGGTGATCTCGCTATTGGGCGTCGGCGCGGCGTCGATTCATTTTCTGGCGCGTCCGCATATGTTCACGCTGCTGTTCCTCTCACTGGCGGTGTGGATGATCGACACCGACCGCCGGGAATCGAGCGCGCGCTCGGCGCGAAGGTTGTGGCTGCTGGTGCCGCTGACCGTGGTCTGGACCAATCTGCACGGCGGTTTCCTGGCGCTGATCGCGGTGCTGGGGCTGACAGCCGTGGGAATCGCGGTGGAAGCGATCCTTAAGGGCCAACCGGGGCGGGGAGATTTCAAGTATGCGGCGCGTTACCTGGCGCTGGCGGCAGCCTGCGCGGCTGGTTCGCTGATCAATCCATATGGATACCGGCTGCATGTTCACGTGGCCGAGTATCTGCGCTCGGACTGGATTCGCAACACCATTCAGGAATTTCAATCGCCCGTCTTCCGCAACGAAAACATTCTGCAATTCGAGGCTCTGATGCTGGTGGGGCTGATCGCCGCGGGGCTGCTGTTCCGCCGGAAGCGGATCGTCGAGGGCCTGTGGATCGTTTACTTCGCGCATCTGTCGCTCGCCAGCGTGCGCCATGTCCCGATTTTCGTCACTGTGTGCGCGCCGGTGATCGCGATGGAAGTGTCGGCCTGGTGGCGGGAATGGACGGCCGGGGCGAAAAAAGGGTCGCTGTTCGGAATCGTCAACCAGATGTCGGGTGAACTGACGTCGTCGTTTCTGCGGGTCAGCGCGTGGCCGTTCCTGCTGGTAGGGACCTTAATAGTGATGGGCCCTCCGATTAAATGGCCGAAGGATTTTCCCTCCCTGGTATTTCCGGTGAAAATGATTCACGACCATCACGAGGAAATTCTCAAAGCCCGTTTACTTACCACCGACCAGTGGGGAGACTATTTGATCTACCTGGATCCGCGGCAAAAGGTTTATGTGGACGGGCGGAGCGATTTTTATGGGCCGGAGATCGGCAATCAATATCTGCGGATGACCGGCGGCCAGTGGGACTGGGAGCAAATCGTTACAAAGAATAGATTTACGACTGTGCTGCTGCCGGCCGAGCTGCCGATTTGCCAGCTCCTGAAGCGGGATCCGGGGTGGAGGGTGGAGGAGGACAGCGGTAAGGCAGTTCTCTTAGTCCGCCGATAGCACCTCGTACTCCTCGCAGGTGATTTCCTCCAGGAACCAAGGTCCTATGGAGTACGGGCATTAGGGGTTGGGAGGCTAATGAAAACCACCGACGCCGCCGAAGTAGTAATGGGAGCAAACGGATGAAGTCGGAGAATGCGGGTTCTGGGAAAACCGGGTCTGGCCTTTACGGTTCAAGGCGCGGTCGGGTTCCGGTGAGGATTCCCCAGATCCCGATGGAGTGGATGGACCCGATGAGCTGGCGGTTGCCGTCGGGGAAGGCATTGGCTGAGTTCGCATTGCAGGCGGGATTTTTGGCTCCCCTGATGCTGGGGGGGCCGCGGCTGAAGAAGAAAAAGACAGTGGTACCGGCCGAAAAAGCGGTGGTTATGGAAAAGCGCATGAAGGAGGCGCCGGAACTTTCCGGCACCTTTCGAGCCGGTTCGTTTGGAGAAAGACGGTTTTAAGGGAACGCATGACGACGCAGGTGTGGATCGCGGTTCTGGTGGGTCTGGCGGCAACAGTGGATGACCTGGTGCGGCGCCAGATCGCGAACTGGATTCCGGCGGCAGCGCTGGCGGGCGGATTTGGATGGCAGATCGGGCGGGATGGCTTGGTGATGGGCGTGCTGCACGCCCTCGCCGGCGCAGGGGCCGGATTTGCGGTGTTCCTGATTTTTTATCTGTTGGGCGGAATGGGTGGCGGCGACGTGAAGTTGATGGCGGGTTTCGGCGCGCTGCTGGGAACGGGACGGCTGATCGAAGCGGCGATGTGGACGGCCGGCGTCGGCGGGTTGCTGGCGCTGGGTGTAGTGGCTTATCAGGGTTTGCGCAGGCAGTTCTGGCCCAAGAGGGTCCTGACGGCCGCGGAAAAGGAACGAGGGGATTCGATTCCCTATGCGCCGGCGATAACGCTCGGCGTTTGGCTCTCACTGATGCCGAAGGGTTGAAGGAGAGAAGGATGCGCCTCAGAGGGCAGAGGAGATTAAATTTATGGATCGCAGGTTTCTAACGGTATTGGGAGTCAGCCTGGTGTTCGCGCTGGTGGTATCGAGCGTGTTCTACCAGATGACGGCTCGCTCGAGCGGCACCAAGAAGGCGGAGGCGACCGACCAGAAGGACGTCGTGGTGGCCACGCGCCCTCTGGGCGTGGGCTGGATGATCAAGCCGGCCGACGTGAAAATCGACAAAGTGCCGTCCGATGCGTTTCCGAAGGGAGCGTTCAGCAAGGTCGAGGACGTGCTGGACCGCCCGGTGATCTCGAACGTGCTTCTCGACGAGCCGATCCTCGAAGGCCGCCTGGCGGCGAAGGGCTCGGGGCTCGGCCTGGCGCCGACCATTCCGGTGGGAATGCGCGCGGTGACGGTGCGCGTCAACGACGTGGCCGGCGTGGCGGGTTTCGTGCTGCCGGGGATGAAAGTGGACGTACTGGTGACGGGCCATCCGCCGAACTCCGACGGCACGATGACCACCACCTGCCTGCAGAACATGCTGGTGCTGTCGGCCGGGCAGAC
This sequence comes from Bryobacterales bacterium, assembly GCA_963749245.1. GTDB lineage: Bacteria > Acidobacteriota > Terriglobia > Bryobacterales > Bryobacteraceae > Palsa-187. Next base: position 74,660 of record CAVVNE010000013.1, on the reverse strand, counting down.
CATGACTCCGGACTCCAGGGGACAGACCATCCAGGCGCCGACCGTGACGCTGCTGGTGGATCCGGAACAAGCCGAAACCTTGACGCTGGCCAATAGCGAAGGGCGCATCCAGTTAGTGCTGCGCAATTCGAGCGATCAGACCATCGAAAAGACGGCCGGCCGGTTCGTCTCGGAACTGTACGGCTCGGCGCGCAAGCCGGCGCCGGTGAAACAGGAAGCGGCTCCGCGGCCGAAACCGAAACCGGTCGAAGTGGCCCATGCCGCGCCGCCGGTGGTGGCGGCTCCTCCGCCTCCTCCTCCGCCGGATCAGATTGTGGTGATCCGCGGGACGACGCGGACGGTGGAAGTGCTTCCGGCACGCGCGAACAACTAAATGCTTTTTTGAGGGGACGACGTGGATATACGACGTGGATATACGACGTGGACATACGACAGGGGACAGACGATCATGACTAGCTTTTTCAATCGCATTGTTATCTCGAGCGCGACGCTTGCGGTGGCCGCGGGCCTGAGCTTCGGGCAGGGCGCCGAGGATCTGCGCCTGACCATCGGCAAGAGCGTGGTGATCGACTATCCGTCGGACATCCGCCAGGTTTACACCAGCAATCCCGATATCGTCGACGCCAGCCCGGCGACGACGCGCGAGATCCTGCTGCATGCCAAGGGACTGGGCTCGGCGACCATGGTGGTCTGGAGCAAGAGCGGGCAGCGCACCTTCTATAACTGCACGGTCGACCTGAACCTGGAGCCTCTGCGGCGGATGTTGAAGGAAACTTACCCCAACGACGAGGTGACGGTCCGCAGTTCGCGCGACACGCTGTCGTTGAACGGCTCGGTGCGGAGCAAGGATGAGATCGACCGGATGGTGGCGCTGGCCGGATCCTTCGCCAAGACGGTGATCCCCAATCTAATCATTAACGGAGGCGTCGCCGAGAAGCAGATCCTGCTGCGCGTGAAGTTCGCCGAACTGGATCGGGTGAAGGAAGTGCAGTACGGCGTCAATCTTATGGCCGCGCCGGGAGGCACGCTGATCGGGTCGTCGACGGGGCAGTTTACCAGCTCGGCCCTGACCGGCACGGTGAGCCCATCGGCGGGCAACGGGACCTCCGCCGCGAGCCAGGCCGTGGCCACGATTACCCAGGCGCTGAGCCTATTCGCCTTCGATCCGAAGCTGAATCTGGCCGCATTTCTGAAGGCGCTCGAAAGCCAGTCGATTTTGCAGACCCTGGCCGAACCGAATCTGGTGACGACCAGCGGCAGGGAAGCTTCGTTCCTGGTGGGCGGTGAGTTTCCGGTCCCGGTAGTGCAGGGGGGCAGCGGAGCGGGCGCGGTCACGGTGCAGTTCAAGGAGTTCGGCATACGTCTGAAGTTCACGCCGCTGCTGACCGATCACAAAACCATCAAGATGCACCTGGCCCAGGAGGTTTCCACACTCGACCCGGCCGACGGCGTGACGCTCAACGGCTTCGTGATTCCGGCGATGTCGACGCGCCGCGCCGATACCGATGTGGAGCTGGGCGAAGGCCAGAGCTTCGTGGTCGCAGGCCTGGTGAGCAACGCCGAGGCCGACACCTTCAACAAGATGCCGATTCTGGGGAGTCTGCCGATTATCGGGTATCTGTTCAAGAGCAAGGACGAGAAAAAGAGCCGCACCGACCTGGTGGTGCTGGTCACGCCCGAGGTCACCGAGCCGCTGGGGCCGAACGATCCGAAGCCGACGGTGTACATGCCGAAGGACTTCCTGGTTCGACTGGAGCCGAAGGATCTGCCGCCGGCCTCGAAGAAGAAGAAGTAGCTTCCGCCCGGAAATAGGAAGAACCGCCCCATGAGTGCACGTGTCCAGAACGAGGAGATCGCCGCCCTGCTCATCGCGCCGGACCGCGCGCTGGCGCAGCAGTTTCTGGCGACGCTGCCTCAAACGCGCACGTTCCAGATCCTGGCCGATCTGAAGAACTATCCGCCGCAGCAGACGCTGGAGATCCGGATCAAGCAGTTGAAGCCGAATATCGTGCTGCTGGATCTTTCGAGCGATCTGAACGCCGCCGTGGAGGTGATCCGGTTCATCGCGGCGATGACGCCGCCGGTGCACGTGGTCGGCCTGAGCACGAAGAACGACTCGACCGCCATTCTGCAATCGCTGCGCGCGGGCGCAAGCGAGTTTCTGTACGCGCCCTTCGAATTGGCGACGCAGCGGGAAGCCATCACCCGCCTGCGGCGCCTGGTGCAACCCGAACCGCAGGGGGAAACCGAGGCGGGCCACGTGGTGGCAATGTCCAGCGCCAAGCCCGGGTCCGGCGCCTCGACGCTGGCTACGCAGGCGGCGTTTTCGCTGCAGCGCATTACCGGGAAGCGCATTCTGCTGGCGGATTTCGATCTGACCGGCGGCACGATCGGCTTTTATCTGAAATTGAGCCATAACTATTCGCTGGTCGACGCGTTGCAGCACTCCGAACACATGGATGTCGCGCTGTGGAACTCGCTGACGGTGAACTACGGAGGCGTGGACATTTTGCCGGCGCCGGCCGCGCCCTACGCCGAGCCGCTGGATGGCCAGAGGCTCCGGGTGCTGATCGAGCACGCGCGCAATCTGTACGACTGGGTGATTCTCGACCTGCCGGCGATCTTCAACCGCACCAGCCTCATGGCGATTTCCGAATGCGAGCGGGCGTACCTGATTTCCACCTCGGAGCTGCCAAGCCTGCATCTGACGCGAAAGGCGCTGACGCTGGTCGATCAGCTCGGGTTTCCGAAGGACCGGTTTCAAGTCCTGGTCAATCGCGTCGATAAGCGGAACGACATTGGCGCGGCCGACATGGAGAAGCTGTTCGGGTGCCCGATTCACGCCAGTCTGCCGAACGATTATTTTTCGCTGCACCGGGTGGTGACGCTGGGGCAACCGCTGGGCGCCGACGGAGAGCTGGGCAAGGCGATCGAGCAGGTTGCGGCCCGGTTGTGCGGAACGCTGGCTCCCCCGAAGAAGTCCGCACAGCCGGCGCGGGAGATGAAGCCGGCGTATTCGCAGGTATGAAGGGCTTGACGGTTTTCTATGTTTTCATCGCTCGATAACGGCAACAAAAATACGCAGCAGGTCTCCTGGGAACAGAGACTGATGAAGAATGCGGGGAAGCCGAAGGGCACCCTGAAGCCGGAATATCAGGAGCTGAAGTTTACGCTCCACCGCAAGCTGGTCGACAAGATCAACCTGGAGGCGCTGGCCACCATCGACAACCAGCGCGTGCGGGCCGAAGTGCGCCAGGCGGTGATTTCGCTGATCGACTCCGAGCCGACGCTGCTCAGCTCGCTAGAAAAGCAGCAGATCAGCGACGAAGTGCTCGATGAAGTCTTTGGCCTCGGGCCTTTGGAGCCGCTGCTGCAGGATCCGGGCATCTCCGATATCCTGGTCAACACCTATAAACAGGTCTATATCGAGCGCCGGGGGTTGCTCGAGCTGACCAACGTCGCCTTCCGCGACGATCAGCATCTGCTGCGCATCATCGACAAAATCGTCAGTCAGGTAGGCCGCCGCATCGACGAATCGACGCCGATGGTCGACGCGCGCCTGATGGACGGATCGCGCGTCAACGCCATCATCCCTCCGCTGGCGGTGGACGGGCCGCTGCTCTCGATCCGCCGTTTTTCGACCGACAAGCTGATGCCGCCCGACCTGGTGGACCGCAAGGCGATGACGCCGGGCATGATGGAGCTGCTCGAAGCATGCGTGAAGGCGAAGATGAACATCATCATCGCGGGTGGAACCGGCGCCGGAAAAACCACGCTGCTGAACGCTTTGTCGGCCTTCATCAATCCCAAGGAACGCATCGTCACCATTGAAGACGCGGCCGAATTGCAATTGAAACAGCCGCACGTGGCGAGGCTCGAAACGCGTCCTCCGAACATGGAAGGCAACGGCGCGGTCCGGCAGCGCGAGCTGCTGATAAACAGCTTGCGTATGCGTCCCGACCGCATTGTCGTGGGTGAAGTCCGCGGCGAGGAAGCGCTGGACATGCTGCAGGCGATGAACACGGGTCACGACGGGTCGCTGACCACCGTCCACGCCAACACGCCCCGCGACGCGGTCTCGCGCCTGGAAGTGATGGTGTCGCTGGCCAACGCGAACATGCAGCTGGTATCCATTCGCCAGCAGATCGCCGCCGCGGTGCACGTGCTGGTGCAGGCGTCTCGTCTGAGCGACGGTTCGCGCCGGGTGGTTTCCCTGACCGAGGTCACGGGAATGGAAGGCGAGGTGGTCACCTTGCAGGATCTGTTCGTATTCGAAAAACGCGGTCTGGATCCGGACGGCAAGGTGGTCGGGCGTTTCGCCGCCACGGGCATTCGCCCGAAGTTTTACGAAAAGCTGCTGAGCGCCGGCATCCGGCTGCGGCCGGACCTTTTTGACGAAGTTTTGGAAGTGTGAGCGGGAGGCATACGCAATGAGCTTCGCTTTTTTTATGATCGCGATCTGGGCCGCGGCCATGCTGGCCTGGTTCATGGTTTCCAAGTACATCAAGTCGAGCGATCTGGACCGCATCAAGGCCCGCCTGACCGGAACCGGCAAGGCGAAAAAAACCAAGCGCGGGACACCCGGCGAGGCCAGCGTCATGCAGCAGGACACGGGGACGAAGAACCGCCTGGCGCAGAAAATCGTCGACCGGTACCAGTTGGCGCCCAAGATCGGCGTCTTTCTCGAACAGGCCGGCATGCGCTGGGCGCCGGCGCGGCTGGTGCATACCTGCCTGCTGAGCTTCGCCGCCGGATTCATTGTCGGCTGGACGCTGACGTCCTCTCTCATCGTCGCGATCTCGGTGGGCGCGGTGGCGTCCGGCGGGCCGGTGCTGTGGATCTGGCGCAAGCGGAAATCGCGGCTGCACCGGTTTGAGGAACTGTTTCCGGATGCGCTCGAATTCGTGTCGCGCTCGATGCGGGCCGGACATGCGTTTTCGGTCTCGCTCGAAATGATTCACCGCGAATTTCAGGAGCCGATTGCCGGCGAGTTCCGCCGCGCCTTCGAGGAGCATAACCTCGGCTTGCCGATGGAGATCGCGCTGCAGAAGCTGGCCACGCGCGTGCCGTCGCTCGACGTGCACTTCTTTGTATCCGCGGTGCTGCTGCAGAAGCGCACCGGCGGTAATCTCGCCGAAATTCTGGACAAACTGGCGTACGTGATCCGCGAGCGCTTCAAGCTGCGCGGCCGCATTCGCGCCGTCAGCGCCCACGGCCGCATGACCGCGACGGCGCTCAGCGCGATTCCGGCGGCGGTGGCGGTCCTCATGTTCTACACCAATCCGGATTACGTCAAATTCTTTTTTAAGGACGAGACCGGCAACATCATGATGGGCGCAGCCGTGTTTCTGCAGTTGGTCGGCTACCTGATCATGAAGAAAATCGTCAACATCGAGGTCTAATTCCATGTTTCTGTTCCTTGCATTTCTGATTTTCGTGGTGGTGGTGGCGGTGGTGACCTTGGCCGGGATGAAGATGTACGTGCGCCCGAAGGAAGCGATGGAGCGCGTCGCCGGGGGCCTCGATCCGTCCGACCAGGTTCCCACGCACCCCAGCCTGGCGATTCACGAGCTGATCAAGAGGCTGGGCAATTTCATCCCGCAGTCCCCCAAGGATGTGACGGTGATGCAGCGGCGCCTGATCCGGGCCGGCATCCGCAACGAAAATGCGCTGAAGATTCTCTATGGCGCGAAAGCGGTCTGTGGAGTGCTGCTGCCGCTGGTGATGGCCCTGCTGGTCTCGACCAGCTCGGCCGAGACGAGCAATAAGGTGGCCGGGATTCTGGCCGCGGGCGCGGTGGGATTTTTCGGTCCCAACGAGTACGTCCGCCGCATGGCGGCGAAGCGTCAGAAGGAAATCTCGCGGGGCCTGGCCAACGCGCTCGACCTGCTGGTGGTTTGCGTCGAGAGCGGACTGGGTCTCGATCAGGCCATTTTGCAGGTGTCCAAGGAGCTGGAGCATGCGCACCCGGAAATCAGCGAAGAGTTCGGATTCGTGAATCTGGAGCTGAAGGCCGGCAAACGCCGCGTGGACGCGTTGCGAAACCTGGCCGAGAGGACCGGCGTCGACGACCTCAAGAAGCTGGTGGCCGTGCTGATTCAGGCCGACCGTTTCGGCACGGGCGTGGCCCAGAGCCTGCGCGCGCACTCCGATTTCATGCGCGTCCAGGCGCGGCAGGTCGCCGAGGAGAAGGCCGCCAAGCTGGGCGTGAAGCTGATCTTTCCGATCTTTTTTTGCATTCTTCCGTCGCTGTTCGTGGTGACGGTGGGCCCGGTTGCCGTGAAGATTATGCGCGAACTGGTACCGATGATGAACAGCATCTAGTACTGGACTAAAGGTTAGGACTAAAGTAGCCGAATTTACTCTTGTCAGGAAAGGAGAAGGACATGGACAGCTCAATGGTAAGAATCGTTTGTGCCGTACTGGCGATCCTGTTTCTCGGGATCATCGTGCTGCGCCGCAAGAAGAACGTGGACGAATAGTCGGTTTACGAATCGGGGGAAGGCGCGGGCGCACCAGGGCTGGCGGCGTCTTCCTCACTGTTTCGGCCGGTGAGTGTGAAGCGGGAGCAAACCACGGGCGGCGCAGATTGATGGCGGGCAGTGGCTGGCGCGTAGTGGCTGGCGGGGGAAGCAATGAGAGAGAACACATGGAGTTTAGGTATGCGTAAGAATTGGATTCTGGCGATTGCGAGTGTCGTGGCCGTAGCGATGACAGCGGGCTCCGCCCACGCGGGGACCTTCGGCGCGGTCGTGCCGATCGGAGGCGAGGCCGCCGACATCGCGCTCGATCCGACGCGGGGCGTGTTATACATCGCTAACTTTACCGCCAACCGGATCGACGTGATGACGCTGGCGAACAACACCATTCAGACGTCGATCAACGTGCCGAACCAGCCGAGCTCGCTGTCGGTGTCGCCGGACGCCCACTGGCTGCTGGTGGCCAATTACGGCAACAACGCGACGGGATCGTCCACCAACGCGCTGACGCTCATCGATCTGACCAATGCCAACGCCAAGCAGACGTTCACCTTGAGCAACGCGCCTCTGAGCGTGGCCTTCGGCCTGGACAATAAAGCCCTGGTGGTGACCACCGGGGAATTCATCATTTTCGATCCGACCGTGGGCACCACCACGCTGATCACGACGATCCCGCAGGCGGCGACGCAGTCGATTCCGCAGCCGCCGGCGACGTTTCCGTCGAGCTTCACGCAGGCGGGGGCGACGGTTTCCGGCGACGGCCTGACGATCGCCGGCATGGGCGGCGGCACCTCGTCCGGAATTCTGGAATATCGGTATGACGTCGCCACGCACGGCCTTTCGGCGGTGACCTACATTTCCTCGCCGACCGCCGGTCCGCGCGTGGTCAGCCTCAGCTACGACGGGTCGCTCTCGACGTTCGACTGGACGGTGCAGGACGCGAATCTAAACGTGACGGCGCAATTTGCCAACCCGGCTGGACTTCTGAGTATCGGTACGACGCTGATCGACTCTTCGCGCAACCTCATTTATGCGCAGATTCCCCTGGCCGGCGCCTCGGCTACGGGTAGCTACCTAAATTTAACTAACCAGCCGATTCTCAACATCGTCGACTCCGACAATCTGACGCTCGAGGATCAGATCCAGTTGTCGGAGAATCTGACGGGAAAAAGCATCCTTTCGTCTGACAACAGCACCATGTATGCGATTTCGGATAGCGGCGTCATGATTCTGCCGGTTGGTAGCCTAGCCAAGTATCCGCGCCTGTCCGCTTCAAAAGAAGATCTGCTGTTCCTGGGCAATTTCTGTAATCGCAACGCGCTGACGCAGACCTTCACCATCACCGATCCGGGTGGAAATCACACACCATTTTCGATCACGCCGTCTGTGAACGGCATCACGATTTCCCCGTCGAGCGGCGTTACTCCGGCCAACGTCACAGTCTCCGTCGATCCCAACCAATTTGCTTCCTCGAAGGGGACGGCTACCGCTTCTCTCACCGTGAGCTCGAACACTGCCATCGATCTGCTGCCCAACATCCGGGTGCTGGTCAACTCGCAGGATCCGTCGCAACGCGGGACGATTGTCGATGTGCCGGGCAAGGTGGTCGATGTGCTTGCCGATCCCAAGCGCAACGTCTATTACGTCCTCCGCCAGGACAAGAACCAGGTGCTGGTCTTTAACGGCTCGAACAACACGCTCGCCGCCACGCTGCGCACGTGCACGACGCCCAAGGGCATGGCCATCACGTTCGATCAGCAGGATCTTCTCGTCGGCTGCGACAACGCGCATTATATGAGCGTGTTCGATCTGGACCTGCTGACGGCGCAACAGCCGATTTATGTCGCCGATTACGTGCAATCGGTGGCCGCCTCGGCCAACGCGATTCTGGTCCACGTCCGTCCCATCGTCTCGAAGAACCCAGGCATCGGCCAGGTCGATATGGTGGCCCGCACGGTGACCCAGTTGCCGAAGCTCGGTGTGTACCAGAATAATCTGCCGCTCGACACGGTCTTGACCGCTTCGTCGAACGGCGGGAGCATTCTCATCGCTTCCGACAACGGAGGCGTGATGCTGTACGATGCCAACGCAGGCACCTTCACGGCCTCGCGCCAGGATTTCAACAGTCTGAGCGGCGCCTACGCGGCTTCGAATTTCGGCCAGTTTGTGGTCGGAAACTACCTTCTCGACTCCTCGCTGGTGCCGAAAGGAGAGATTACGGGAACCGGTATCTCCTCGGGATTCGCGTTCGTCAATCAGGCGGGCTATTACGTCACGCTGCCCTCGATAAACTCCACGGCGGACCCGGGAACGATCCAGCAGGTGAACATGGTCACCGGCAACGCCATTCAACCCGTCGCGATGGTGGAGGACCCGTTGCTGCCCACGACAATTACCACTAGCACTCCGACAGGGACATTTACGCAGATCTGCACCAATACGGCGAACGGGAATACCACGACGTCAACCTGCTCCACGGTTCCGAACCTGACGACCAGCACGACGACTTCGGGATTCACGCGCAGTCTGGCGCCTCTTCCGACGCAGACTTCCCTTATTGTCCTGACGACCTCCGGATTCACGGTGCTTCCGTGGACCTACGCGGCCTCGGTCGCTCCCCCGCAGATCTCCGCGGTGGTGAGCGCCGCCGACGGCAAATCGCCGGCCGCGCCCGGCGGATTGATTACCGTATTCGGCTCGAATCTGAGCCCGACCAATCTCGCCACCAGCCAGATTCCGGTGCCGACCGCGCTCGCCAATAGCTGCATTACGGTGAACGGCCAGCCGATCCCGCTGATCTTTGTGTCGCCGGCGCAGGTCAATGCGCAGATGCCGTTCCAGGCTGTCGGCAACGAGACCGTCGTTGTTCATACCCCTGGCGGGACCAGCGGCAACTTCAACCTGACAGTCCAGCCGACGGCGCCGGCAGTGTTTCTCAGCGGCGTGGCAGGACCGGAGACGAATCTGCCGACCATCATCCGCGCCGCCAACGGATTGCTGGCGACGGATTCGAATCCGATTCATTCCAACGACGTGCTGGTGATCTACGTCACCGGCCTGGGCCAGACCAATCCGGCGGGGCTGACCGGATATCCGGCCCCGGGCAACCCGCTGTCGAGCGCCTTGACGCCGACGACGGTGACGCTGGGCGGCACGGCTCTGGCGGTCAGTTACGCGGGCCTGGCGCCGGGCGAAGTGGGCGTCTATCAGATCAACGTGACCGTTCCCGGCAACACGCCGGTCGGCCTGAGCCTGCCGCTGACAATTACGCAGGGCTCGGGATCGGTGACGGTGCCGGTGCGGGTGATTCCGTAAGTCGAATAAAGAGGACCCTATGAAAATCCTTCCAGTGCTCTTTTTGTGCTCCGTGGCGGCGATGGCCCAACGATGGGAGTTCGGCGGCGGGGTGGGCGGCGGTTTCTACACCTCGCAGGACGTCACCTCGGGGACCGGATCGGCCTCGGCCAAGATTCAAACAGGCCTGGCCGGGGGCGCCTGGTTCGGCCAAAACGGACAAGGCCATTGGAGCGGCGAACTCCGCTACGAGTATCAAATGGGCGACCTGGCCTTGAGCTCCGGAGGCACGACGGCAACCTTCGGCGCGCATACGCAGCAGTTTCATTACGACGTTATGTGGCACGCGACGCCGTCGGAATCGCGCATCCGTCCTTATGTTGCCGCCGGCGCGGGAATCAAGCTGTATCAGGGTACCGGCGCGCAGGTGGTCTATCAGCCGCTCAGCAACTTCGCGCTGCTCACCCAACAGCAGGACCTGACGCCGCTGGTCAGCGCGGGCGCGGGCGTCAAGTTCCAGATCTCGCCGCACGTGCAGCTCCGCCTCGATGTGCACGACTACCTGACGCCGTTTCCGAACAAGGTAATCACCCCGAACGCCGGCGCGAAAGTCGGCGGCTGGCTGATGGACTTCGTGCCGATGGTCGGCATCAGCTACACCAACTGAAGAAGAAGCCAGGAGCCAGGAGCCAGAAGCCAGAATTCGGTACTGCGCGAATGCCGGCTCCTGGCTCCTGGCTCCTGGCTCCTTCTTGTTCACAATACTTTTACCATCCCGCGAAACATAGCTAAGCTTCGCGTGGTTATATGAGATAGTGAAGTTTCTTCGGGTGGTTCTGGCCGCCCTCTTCCTGACTGCTTTTTCGCACGCCTCCGATTTTGTCGGCAGCGAAGTATGTAAGACCTGTCACGCGGCCGTCTGGAACCAGTTCTTCCGCAATCCTCATTACCGCAGCATCGCCAGCGGCGCGGAATCCCCCGAAAATACGGGCTGCGAAAGCTGCCATGGACCCGGCCAAGCCCACGTCGAGGCGCGCGGCGGCAAGGCGACCGTCGTCGCGTTCTCCGAAATCGGGCCCGAGAAAACTCTGGACGCCTGCCTGCGCTGCCACTCCCAAACGATATCCCGCGCCAACATCCGCCGCAGCGTTCACACCCAGGAGGACGTGGTCTGTTCCAACTGCCACTCCATCCACAATTCGAAGTCGCCGAAATTTCTGCTCGCGAAGAAACAAACCGAGCTCTGCTACACCTGCCACGCCTCCGTGAAGGCGCAGTTCTCCATGCCCTTCAAACATCGCGTCAATGAAGGTGTCATAGAGTGCACGGACTGCCATAATCCGCACGGCGCGTTCGCGGCGACCTGGCGCATGGCGTCGCGGCCGCGAATGGTCGATCAGAAGGAGGGCAATGAAGAACCTTGCCTGAAGTGCCACGCCGACAAGCGCGGCCCCTTTGTCTATGAGCACGCCTCGGTGCGGATCGATGGCTGCGAAACCTGCCACATGCCGCACGGTTCCACGAATGCGAAGATGCTGAAGCGCCCGACGGTCTTTACGCTTTGCCTGGAATGCCACAACGGCGCCGGCACGTTCGGCCGCAACGACAACGGCGTGACACACCAGTCCTCCACTCACAACATGGCCGATCCAAGATATCAAAACTGCACCACCTGTCACGCACGAATTCATGGGTCGAACGCCGATTTTTATTTCTTCCGATGAGACGTTTTCTTCTCATCCTTCCGGTCTCTCTCGCTGTCGCCCAGCCGCCGGTGGCGCCCACCACTGAGCAGACCGGCAATCCTCGCGGCGACAACTCCGGCGGCTACAACATCATTCAATCCTTCGAGCTCGGCTACCGCTTCTCGACCGTGGGCGGCGACGGAGGAATGTACGACGGCACCGTCAACTACGGCGACGGCATCCGGCTGCTGTCAAGCTCTCTCACCGTTCAATCGCGCGACGGCCACGGCCGCCTGTTCGATCATCTGGTGATCACTACGCAGGGTCTGGGCAACGATCCCTACCAGTCCGCAATCTTTCGCATCGAAAAAAATCGCCTCTATCGCTACGACATGATGTGGCGCCTCACGCAATACGTCGATCCGGCCGCCACCGTTTCCTTCGGCGAACACGCCATGAACACCATGCGGACCATGCAGGATCATGATTTGACGCTGTTTCCCGAAGGCAACTTCAGACTGTTTCTCGGCTATTCGCGCAACCTCGAAACCGGACCCGCGCTCACCACCATTCAGTTGTTCAACGCGCAGGGCGAACGAATATCCTCTCTTTGAGAACGTTCATCGCGAGGTGAACGAATACCGCCTCGGCGGCGAGGTGCATCTCCTCGGCATGCGGCTCAACGTGATGCACGGCTGGGAGGATTATAAGGAGAACTCGCCCGAATCGCTGACGTCGCCGTCGGCGGGAAATAATCCTTCGGACACGAACACGCTCGCATCCTTTCAATCGACGCAGCCGATTCACGGCACCAGCCCCTATTGGCGCGTGGGCCTCTTTCGCGAGGGCAAGAAATTCTGGGCGGTCAACGGGCGATTCACGTATGTCGCCGGCAGAAACGCCTTCTCCCTGGACGAGCTTTCCGCCGGAACCGCCTTCCGAGGGACGCCGACCCAACTGCAAGTGGTTACCTTCGGCAATGCCGACCGCCCCGCGCTCGCCGCCAATCTCACCGTCAGCCTGTTTCCGGCGGCGCACGTCGTCGTCACCAATCAGACGTCGTTCTCGAATATCCGCATGATCGGCGATTCGTACTTCGCCGAGTTCAACAACGGTTTCCAGTCCAGCCCCGTGTTGCCGTTTGAATACCTCGGCATTGAGACATTCTCGAACTCGACCGATCTCGCCTATCACCCCTCGAAGTGGTTCGGCGTCCACGGTGGATTCGAATATTCGGACCGCCATATCAACTCGGTGCAAGGTCAAAGCAACCTGGGCGATCCGGCGCCCAATCAGCCGGCCATCGAACAGAGCAATCAGCTCAAGGCGGGAACGCTCGGGGTCCGCTTCAAACTGCTCAAGGCTCTGACCGTCAGCGTCGATGGCGAGGTGGGCCGCGAAAACAAACCCATTTATCCCATAAGCGACGGCAATTACGAGGCTTTCCGCGCACGCATCGAGTACAAAACCAGGTTGTTCCGCATCGGCGCTTACGGGAAATCCGATTACAACGTGAATTCCGATGTGCTCACCAGTTACGCATCGCACGCACGCCAGTATGGAGCGGACGGCTCGTGGGTCCCCAGATCCTGGTTCTCGATCGACGCCAGCTACACCAAGCTGCATCTCAACACCCTGGGCGGTATCGACTATTTCGCGAGGGGCGTCGACGTTGCCGGCGAAAGTTCCTATTACATCAGCAATATTCACACAGCGACCCTGGGCGCACACTTCACTGTCCTGAAACGGGCCGATGTCTACGCCGGCTATAGTCACGTGCAGGATGTCGGCGACGGGCGCGGCACGGCCGATGGGGCGGGGCTCTACTCGGCCCTGCCCGCCTTCCAGTCCGCGCAGACGTATCCCTTGCGCTATCTGTCGCCGCAGTTTCGCCTGTCGGTCCGCATCACGCCGAAAGTCCGGTGGAACGCCGGATACCAGTATTACGGCTATCGGGAGCAGTTTTCGGCTGCGCAGGACTATCGCGCCAACACCGGATTTTCCTCGCTCGCCTTCTCCTTCTGAACCTACAGAATCGCCCGGAATCCGCCGATGGAAACCGTGTGGAGTTAAATGCAACTTCGGAAAACATCACTGCCTTGCTGGTGGTCTTGCTGGCGGTCGTGGCGATGTATTTTCTGATCCGCAAGAAGTACGACAGCAACCTACCGTTGTTTTTTTACTTTACTGCGCTCGTTTTTACGAACATGAGCGACAAAGAGGTCAATCCCTACCTGATGTTCATCGGCCTCGCCTTCGCGCTGCTGCTGCGATTCGAATTTATGAATGCGGGATTTGCGAAAGTGATCGCGTTCCTGGCGACGGCGTCCATGGGACTGATCGTTTACGTCTTCCTGGTGGAAGTCTTCGGCACCGGGCAGGCGCCGTTTTAGGAAGCTGTTGGTTGCGGAAACGCTGGGGCTCCGCTTTGGTGTTTGTCTGTCGACACACTAAGGCTGTCGAAAAGATCGTGAGCGGCCCGGAGTTCCACCGGGCCGCTGATTGGATTGAGTGTCTCTAGAATGGGTTCCAGGGCCGATCGAGTCCTTGATTAAGAACTCAGGGTTACCTGTTTTCCATCCTTTCGATGCACAACTCTCTGAAGCTACTCAGGCTTTCACACCTTGGCTTTATTGGATCGATCCAAAATTCCTTCCGTCGGTCCGGAAGCTCAGTTCCACTGCAATACGACTCACTTCGTGGCCACGAAGATTTCCTGGCTTGAGAGTACACGAAGGGAAAACAACCACAGGTCGCCAAAGACGCAAAGTTCGCCAAGGAAAGGAGATAAAAAATGTCGTCCGGCGTGAACAGCGGTCAGTTGTCTGAAGGCTTTTCGGCATGATCGATTACCAGGATCTCCATCGGCACCTTCCGGGATTCGAGGTGCAGCCCGAGCTGCTGCTCGAGGGCGGTGGAAAGGGGCGGTCTCTCCATGGCCTCGTCAACACCCGTCACCGTGGGCCAGGGGCTCTCCGGCCTCCACCGCAATTTCAGGTTGAAGGCGCCTGTCAGGCCCGTCCGGTCAACCACGGGCAGCTCCGTTGCGCGGGATAACACCTCGGCGAACCGCGTCATTGTGATCATCGTGGCGTCGATGGCGCCGTGGAAGCTCCTGGTGGTCGCTTCGCCGCGGTCGGCCTTCTCCAGTTTCGGTCCGCTTTTGGCGACCTCCAGCACCAGAGCGCGCACGGTTCTCGTCTCGCGATGGACGCTGAGCTTGAACCGCTCCGCCATTAACGCCCGCAGCATGGTCATCAGCACTTCGTCGCCGTCGTTCGGATCCTCGGATTTAGCGGCAATCTCAAAGCGATCGGAATCGAGCCAGAGCGGTCCACCGGAAATCTGGTGTGGGCCGAGCCCATACGCGCCCATGATGCAGCGCTTCAGGGTTACGTTGTTCCCCGCGATCCGGCCGTGTCCAGTGGTGATTCCGGAGGGTCCGCGCAGTTGATCCGGGTTAGAAGGCTTTATCGAGGCGACTTCAAATCGGGGATCCGGGGCGTTTTGGCACAAGAGAAACGATAGGAGGAGCGTCCGGGTCACGCGAAGTACCTATGGAGCTAGACGAAGTTGGGGAAGCAAGTGTTGGTCGCGTTTTACTTGACTCTCTTCAGGATGTGGTTGTAATCCTCGTGCGATCCAATCCAAAACCACGACAGGTGATTCTCAGACCGGTAAGCGATTGCGCGGTGAGATCGCCCGATGTGGGTCCTGCTTAAACATCTCGTACTTTTCGAAAGCCAAGGCCTTGACTTCCTCGGGAGCTCCGCGAACAACTTACGGAATCGCGGAGTTGTCGTGGACCAAAACCGCGTCACGGGTCGGGACTTGCGTCTCCTGCCTTCTCGCCCGCCAGGAACTCATCCATGGGCTTGATCCTGCCCGCGCGGACGTCAGCCTCTGCTTCTTCCAGCAAGGCCATACCCGCGCCTCCCGGCAAGAAGTCTTCCTCCATTTGGCGATCCCACTCCGCCGCATCCTGTTCTATCAGCCAGGCCACAAGGGATGTTTTCTCCGCCGACTTGAGCTCGGAAATCCCTTCTTTGATAGCATCTACGGTCATACCTATTTCTCCACCGCCAGCCCCGCCTCGTTCCACGCTCTCCAGCCGCCGTCGAGCGAGATCGGATTCTCATAGCCCATCTTCTGCAAGGCATCCGCCACCAGCGCCGAGCGGAACCCTCCGCCGCAATATAGGACCAGCGTCGCAGACTTGTCCGGCACCTTCGTTTCGATATCGCGCTCGATAATCCCTTTGCCCAGGTGAATGGCGCCCGCGGCGTGACCCGCTGCCCATTCGCTTTCTTCCCGCGTGTCGATCAGCAGGTGGTCTTGGCGCATTTTCTTGTAATCCTCGATGCCGATCTGTTTCACGCGCGACTTCGCGTCGTTCACCAGTGCCAGAAAAGCTTCGTTATGTTTCATTTAGGCCTCCGTATCAGATCCGCCGTATTCGAGCGCCCGCGCCCGCCAGTTTCGCCTCGATTTTCTCATATCCGCGGTCGATATGATACACGCGGTCGACGCTGGTCTCGCCCTGCGCTGCAAGCCCGGCCAGCACCAGGGAGGCGCTGGCGCGCAGGTCGCTGGCGATCACCTCCGCGCCTGAGAGATGGGTCACGCCCGCCACAATCGCCCTCCGTCCGTCGAGACGAATGTTGGCGCCCATGCGGGCCAGTTCCTGCGCGTGCATGAACCGGTTCTCGAAAATCGTTTCGGTGATAATGGCGATGCCCTCCGCTTGCGTCATGAGGGCCATGAACTGGGCTTGCAGATCGGTGGCGAAGCCAGGATGCTCTTCGGTGGTCATGTCGACGCTCTTCAGTTTCCCCTTCGCTCTCACGCGAAGCGCGCCGGCGGAGGTTTCCGTCACATCCACACCGCATTCGTGCAGCTTGGCGATCAACGCGCGCAGGTGCTCCGGGGTGCAGCCGGCGACGGTCAAATCGCCTTTGGTGATCGCGCCCGCCAGTACGAACGTGCCCGCCTCGATGCGGTCCGCGATGATGGTGTGCTCCGCGCCGCGTAATTTGCCGACGCCCCGCACTCGAATCGTCGAGGTACCCGCGCCTTCAATCGACGCTCCCATTTTCGTCAACAAATCCGCCAGGTCGACCACCTCAGGCTCGCGGGCGGCGTTGTTGATCACGGTTTCGCCCGACGCCAGGACCGCCGCCATCAGCAGATCCTCCGTGCCCGTGACCGTAATGCGGTCGAAGGAAACCTCCGCGCCGCGCAAACCGTTGGGCGCTTCGGCTTCGATGTAGCCGTGCTCCTGCCGCACCGTCGCTCCCAGCCTTTCCAGGCCCGAAACATGCAGATTGATCGGCCGCGAACCGATGGCGCACCCGCCGGGCAAGGAAACCCTCGCGCGGCCGCACCGGGCGACGAGCGGACCAAGCACGAGGCTCGACGCGCGCATTGTTTTTACGACTTCGTAAGTAGCCTCCGGCCGCGTTAACTCCGCCGCTTCGATAGTCACCTCGCTGCGGTCGTGTTTGACGCCCGCGCCGGTGTGCGCCAGCAATTTTTCCATCGTGCGGATATCGCGAACGTTCGGGATGCGCCTCAACACAACCTTTTCCGAGGTCAGCAGCGAAGCGGCCAGCGCCGGCAGAGCCGAGTTTTTCGACCCGCTGACGGGGATTTCGCCTTCCAGCGGCGTGCCCCCTTGTATCAAAAACTTGTCCATTTATTCCAGCGCTTCCCCGATCTTTCCGCCCGCTTGGCGAAGCAACGCTTCCGCCTGTTCGCGCGAGATTTTCTTCTTCTCCATGACGATTGCGGTGCGTACGCTGCGCCCGGACTCCTCCAGCAACTCGCGCGCCCGTTCCTCGGTCACGTCCGCCGCCTGTTCGATGATACGCCGCGCCCTGTCCTCCAGCTTCTTGTTGGTCGGCTGCACGTTGACCATGAGATTGCCATAGACGTATCCCAGCCTGATCATGACGGCTGTGCTGATCATGTTCAGAACCATTTTCGTCGCCGTCCCCGCGCGCAGGCGGGTCGAACCGGTCAGGATCTCCGGGCCGGGCTTCGGCTCCATGGGATACTCCACTGCCGCGGACAGCTCCGAATCGGGTGTGCAGCTAATGCCGGCCGTGAGGGCCCCCATCTTGCGGGCTGCTGCTACCGCACCCAGCACGTAAGGCGTCCGGCCGCTGGCCGCGATCCCGACCAGCGCGTCCGCGGGCCCGAATCCCGAGGCGAGAACGTCCCTGGCGCCGGCTTCCGGGTCGTCCTCTGTTGTCTCCGCCGCCTGATACAGGGCCTTTGGCCCTCCGGCGATAATCCCCCGCACCAGATCCGGCGGGACGTTGAACGTCGGCGGACACTCCGATGCGTCGAGGACTCCTAGGCGCCCGCTGGTCCCCGCACCTATATATGTCAAATGGCCGCCCCGCTCGAGCCGCGCCGCAATGGCGTCCACAGCCGCGGCGATATGGGGAATCTCGATCGCCACGGCTGCGGCGATCCCGGCATCGGCGGCGTTCATGACGTCGAGCATGTCGCAGGTCGCCAACTCGCCGATGTGCGCCGAGGCGGAGTACGACTGTTCGGTCAGCAATTTTTCGAGCATAGTACCGTAATAGCCCCTCCCTTATCTTACAGGGCGACACCCTCGCCGATCTAAAGCGATCGCCTTACGCTGTACCGGTACGTCACCGCTCCCAGTTTGCCGGCAGCCTATTTAATTCCTTATATTTTAGTTATAGTTGCGCTGGCTGATGCGGCCGCGAACTCCTACCCCCGGAGGCGGGAAAAATACCTACTTTGACCCTTGACATACTTTGGTAGCCGGACTTATACTACAAACGTGCCAGAACCGGGACGACGTGCAACCCCGTCTGGCGGATAAGTTTTTGGGCGCAAAAATCTAGGTCGGAGGGTTCGGGAATGAAAAAATTTTTGATGCTGGCAGTGGCACTGGCTGCTGCGAGCAGCGTAACAAAGGCCGCGCAACTTTGCGCTTCGGGTGAAAGCATCTTTGGCCTCACGGTCACGCCGGGCCAAACCTACACGTCGACCTTCAGTTGCCAACTCGGCAACACGGTGTTCAGCAACTTTTCTGTCGTCACGAACGCCGGTTTCCCCGCTACTTCATTGTTCAATCTGGCGCTGAGCGTCAATACCGGCGGCGGCGAACTGGATTTTGGGGTTACTCTTTCCGCCGGTGAAGATCTTCGGCTTTATTACCAGATCGCGAGCGGTGTCGATGGCATGACTATGTCGGTCGCCGGCACTGGCTCCACGATCACCGAGACCGCGTGCAGTCAGGCCTTCACTGGTGTTGTTTGCGGCGGCACGGTGCTGGCGGACTTCGCGGCAAGCTCCAACCAGACGGTTACTTCCGCCTTCTCCGAGATTGTTCCTGTCGACTATATTTTCAAAGATATTCAAGCCGGATCGGGCTTGAGCGACTTCACGCAGACCATCATTCCTGAGCCGATGACGCTCTCTCTGATGGGCGCAGGTCTCCTCGGCCTCGGCATTCTGGGCCGTCGCCGCATGAAAAAATAGGGCATTTTCTTCTCGTTTCGACTCGCGGGCTGGAGGTCGTCCTCCAGCCCGTTTTCATTTTGTCCACATGCTCACCAGGCTGCGGAAAAAGTCGTTGCGGGTCCCGATTGGCAGGCGGAACCGCCTGCCCCACCATGGCATATCAAGCAGTTGCGGAAAGGCGCTTTCGCCTGTCGAGCGACTTTTTCCGCAACCTGTCACGCATGGCGGTTCCTTGGCCGCAAAAAAAGAGCGCCATCCCCACCCGGAGACGGCGCTCTTTCTGACGGAGGATGAATCTCTTATGCGCTGAACGAACTTCCGCACCCGCACGTCGACTTCACGTTCGGGTTGTTAAACTTGAAACCCGATCCTTCCAGGGTTTCCACAAAATCCACTTGGGCACCGTCCAGATAGAGCAGGCTCGCCTGGTCCACGAACACTTTCAGCCCGTCGAAGGCATAAGTCTTATCCAGCATTCCGGGGCTGTTCTCGAAAGCCATCGAGTAGCTGAAGCCCGAGCAGCCTCCGCCTACAACGGCGATCCGCAGACCGGCCGGCTTCGGCTCCTGCGTTTCCAGAATCTCTCTGACCTTGGTGATTGCGGTTTCTGTCAACTGAACCATTGGGTTTTCCCTCGTTCCCATTGTACTATGAGGCCGACTATCGGACAATGGTGTTTGGCGGATCGGGAACGCGAAACCGGGGAACTTGTTGAAACCCCTTCTGTTTGGGCTGCGTCCGAATGGTTAGCTATGAGCGGCCTTTTAGAAGCTATTCCGTTCCCGGCAGCCGGTGAGCGGACCCGAACCAGGACGCGAGTGGATCATAAGCACAGCGAAGAAGCGGATCTTGTCCGGCGCATCCAGGCTCATGACGAGCTCGCCTTCCGCGAGATTGTCGATCGTTATCAGTCCAAGGTCTTCTCGATTATCTACGGGGTCCTCCGCAATCATAACGACGCGGAAGACATCGCGCAGCAGGTTTTTTCCAAGGTTTATTTTTCCATTCGTAATTTCGACTTCCGCAGCTCGCTGCTGACCTGGATTTACAAGATCACGGTGAATGAGTGCTACGACTATCTGCGCAAGAAGCGGGTCCGGAAGCTGGTTTACGAAAGCGATTTTTCAGAAGAGGACGCCCAGCGGATGGAAGCGTCCGATCCGGCCACCGATCCGGCGGCGCCGATGGATAAGCAACTCGCGCAGCGCGACCTCGTGACCAAACTCCTGTCGAAAGTATCCGCCGAGGATCGCGCGCTCATCATGCTGAAGGAAGTGGAAGGCCACTCGGTGGAGGAGTTGGCGCGGATGACCGGATTGAATGAGAATACGATCAAGGTGAAGTTGTTCCGGACGCGCCAGAAGCTGCTCAAAGCGGCGCAGCGCTTAAACCGGTTTCGAGCGTAGAGTAAATAACAGCGGGCGATCAGACCCGCGCAGTAGTGGCAGTAAATTTTTAGAGGGAAGAAATACCATGCATCGCTTAATTCAGGATCGCCTCGAAGAGGTGCTGAGGGAAACGGGGCGGGTGGAATCCGGCCCGGCGGCCGCTCACTTGTCCGAATGTCAGGAGTGCCGGGAAGAAGTCTCCGCCATGCGCCGGCAGGCCACCAATATCCGCACCCTGCGCGCCAACGACGATACGCTCGCTCCGCGCGCCGGCTTCTACGCCCGCGTGATGGAGCGTATCGAATCGCAGCGCCCCATCGATATCTGGCAGCTCTTTTTCGATTCGACGTTCGCCCGCCGCATCGCGATGGCCTCCATGGCCATGGCCGTGCTCTTCAGCCTGTATCTGGTTTCGTCGGAGCGTCTGGCCAAGCCGATCGTTGTTGGAGTCGAACAAAGCCAGCCGGGCATGATCCTCACCAAAACCGGCCTGCCCGATAAGGACGCCGTGCTGGTGAATCTCGTCACCTATCGGGAACAGTAGGAATGTTGGGAACCATGGTCGCCGAAGAACGCGCCACCTGGCAGAACCCGCGAATTTTTTCCACGCTGCTGCTGGTCTTTCTCGCTGGAGCCACCGCCGGCGCGGTGTCCATGAAATTCGGGCTGCATGAGATTTTGCATCGCTCCGCGGCGCCGCCGGCGTCGAAGGAAGCCGTTCTCCAGAAATTCCGTACCGACCTGAATCTCACGCCTGCCCAAACCGAAAAAATATCGCTCGTCCTCGACGATTACCGGCACTACTATCAAAGCGTGCAGGATCAGCTCGACGACATCCGCGCCACGGGGAAAATGCGCATCCTCCAGGAACTGGACCCTTCCCAGCGCGAAAAATTCCAAAAGCTGATGGGCGAAATCCCACCTCAACTGGCGCCGAAGCCCTGAGAAGGAGCCAGTAGCCAGAAGCCAGGAGCCAGAATCGGGCAGAGCAGACGCCCCGCGATTATGTGATTCTGGCTACTGGCTCCTGGCTTCTGGCTCCTCTTGTTATGCTGGCCACTTCTTCCCTGATCACAGGCCCTCCCGCCTCCGGAAAATCCCGCGCAGCGCTTAACCGTTTTGTTGCCGACCCTTCCTCCACTCTTCTAACCCCCACCTCCACGATGGCCGAACACGTTCGCAACGAACTCGCGCGTGCGCGTCTTAATATCCGGCCCAACCGCGTTCTCACGCTGGCAAAATTTCTCGCGCCGTTCACTCCGCTTCAAGATGCGCCGGAATCGCTGCTCCACTTGCTGATCGGCCAATGCGATCTGTCGATGTTCGGTCCGGCCGCCCAATTCCCTGGATTTCATCGGGCTCTCGCCTCCCGGCTTCAGGAAGTCCCGCTGCCCTCCGACCTGATCCGGATCGCCGGCGAGATCGAAGATCGACTCGCCGTTCGCAATCGGGCCCTTCGCGACCAGCGCCTCCGCACAGCGCAGCCCATCACCGCGGGACCCGTGATTCTGGACGGCTTCTTCACCTTCTCCGCCTCCGAACTCGATCTCATCGAAACACTAGCCGCGCAAATCCCGGTCACCGTCACGCTTCCCGATTGGCCCGGCTCACAATCCGCCCGGGTCCGTCTGCTCGCTAATGGTTTCTCCGAGCAACATTTCGATGCCCCCCTGCGGAACTCGGTCCGCACCGTGCTCGCTGCGCTGTCTCTCGAACAGGAAGTCGAGCAGATCGCGCTCCGCATCATCGAGTACTCCGCGCGCGGCCGCGAGTTTCGCGAAATGGGCGTGCTCCTGCGCGTCCGTGATCCTTACGCAAGCGCCCTGCAAGCGGCCTTCGACCGCTTCGGCATCCCCGCACGATTTCATTTTGCCGATACTCTGTCCACGCACCCCGCCATTCAATATCTAAGCGGCATCGTCCGCGCGCTGCTCGGCGGCTGGAATCACGCGGACCTGCTGCGCGTCCTGCGCATGCCCGTCAGCGGCCTCGGCGCAACTCCCGAAGGCGATGCGCTCGATTTCGCCATCCGCGAAAATCTTCCATCTTTTGGGGCGGCCAATCTTGACTGCAACCGCCCTTTTGGGCGGCTCGACGGGTGGATACAAGACCGCGAGACTCCCACCAACTGGTCCGCGCGCCTGAAGACTCTCCGCGAATTCCTCCCCACTCCCGAGATCACCGATCGAATCGACCGCGAGCAACTGAATATCTGGCGCTCCACCGCCGCCGCGCTGGACGCCTTCGACCAGGCACTGGATGCAACCGCCCTGGCGCTCGACGACACCGAAATTTCCCTCGAACAATTCTGGCCCCAGGCCGAAGCCGCCCTTACGTTCGAAAAACTTCGCGTTCCGGACCGCCGCCACAACGTCGTCAATGTTCTCGACGTCTATGAGGCCCGGCAGTGGGAACTCCCCATCGCCTTCGTCTGCGGACTCAACGAGCGTCATTTCCCCCAATATCACCGGGAGGCCGATCGCCAACTGGAAGAGGCTTTCCTGTTTGAACTCGCCACCACGCGAGCGACGGAGCAAACGATCCTCTCCTATTCCCGATTCAATGAGAAAGGCGACCCGCAGCTCCGGTCTTTTTTCCTGGAACAAGAAGGAAGCCCTGTGGGGCAGGGCCGTGCCCTGCCAAGGAAAGTCATCCCCTCCATCCGTGTCGGGGTTCCGTGTGAGGTGCCGATAAAGCACGCCAAACTATCGCCGACGTCCATCGAATCCTTCCTCCAGTGCCCCTTCCAATTCTTCGCCCGAAAAACATTGAAGCTCCGCGAGCGGCCCGCCGCGCCCCGCGACCGTCTGGACAATCTGCTGCAAGGCAACATTCTTCACCGCGCCCTCGCCGAAGGCTCCCTCGATCGCGTCTTTGAAGATGAGTGCACTAAAAACAACATCCCTCGCACATACCGGACCGAGGCCGTCCGCCTGGAGCTTCAGCGCCACTTCGACGCGTTTCAAGCCGACCGCCAATGGCCTCTCGCCTGGCCCCGCCGCACCGAAGAGAACTTCGAGTTCGCTCTGACCCCCGAACTCACCGTCCGCGGACGCATCGACCGTCTCGATATCGGCCCCGGAAACCAGGCCATCGTCATCGACTACAAATACAGCGCCGCCGCCAAAATCCGCGAACGCGTGGAAGGCGATCCCATTCAGGGAGGCCTGTACCTGTCGGCCGCCGGGCGCGCCCTCCATTTTCAGCCCGCCGGCATGTTCTACTGCGGCCTGCGCCAGTCCGTCACGTGGGACGGCTGGCACACACGCGTTCCCGGCCTAAACCTTGGTGAAGCGCGAGCGTCGCTTCAGGAGCTGATCGATGCGGCGGAACAAAAAGCCATCGAAGTGTTCGAATCCATCGCCTCCGGCAACATCGCAGTGCGCCCCGCCGACAAACGAAAATGTCAGTATTGCGATTACAACGCCATTTGCCGTGTAGAAACCATCCGCAAAGCCGTCTCCGGATGACGATCAACCGCCCAACCTTTCGCAGGCTCATTCTGGCTACTGGCTCCTGGCTCCTGGCTACTTCTTTCCATGACCCTCTCGGCTGACCAGAAGCGGGCCGTCCAACGCACCAATCAGGACGTCTGCGTCGTCGCCGGGCCCGGTTCCGGAAAGACGCGCGTGCTCATCGAACGCTTCGCCTGGCTGGTGGAATTTCACAACGTCAACCCCAGCCGCATCCTGGCCATCACCTTCACCGAAAAAGCCGCCACCGAAATTAAGGAGCGGCTCATCGACCGCTTCTCCCACTCCCCTGAGCGCCGCGAGGCGATCGAGCGCGCCTGGGTCTCCACCATCGACGGTTTCTGCTCCCGCCTGTTGGAGGAAAACGCCGTCGCCGCCGGCATCGCGCCCGATTTCGCAGTGCTCGACCAGACGCAAGCCAACCGCCTTGCCCGCGATGCAGCCGAAGAATGCCTGGACGAACTGTTCGCCGAACGTCCCGCGGAAATGCGCCGCCTGCTCGAAGCGCTCGATTTGTCCACAGACGACTTTGCCCGTAAACCCGACCTCGCCCAAAGTCTTCTGGATATTTATGAGTCGATACGAATCTCCGGAGTCGAGGAAATTCCACCCGCGCAACCCGGACATGGATCTATGGCCGGAAGCCCGGCGTCTCGCGCGGCGCGTTCTCGATGATAAAGGGAAATCCTCCACGGAAACGGAATCTTTGCGCGATTGGGCCGCCGCGTTTCTGGCGCTTCCTCCCGTTCTGACGAAGCAACACTTCGCGCTCGAACTCACCGCCCACACCGGCCGCGTGGGCAAATCGCGCGGCGAAGATGCGAAGACGTTGAAGAACGAAATTCTTCCCGCGCTCCAGGCCCAATGGATCGAGATTTGGAATGGCGATCTCCTGAACCTCCTCCGCGAAGCTCTTGCTCGCCTCGACCTGGCCTATCGAAGAAAAAAGCGCGACCTCGCCGCGCTCGACTTCGCCGATCTCGAAGAAGAAGCCATCCGGCTGCTCGAATCCAATTACTTCATCCGTGAAGAAACCCGCGCCCGCTTCGACCAAATCCTCATGGATGAGTTGCAGGACACCAACCGCCTGCAATGGCGTCTCGCTCAACCTGATCCGTTCGCCCGATTCATTTTTCGCAGTGGGCGATATCAACCAGTCCATCTATGGATTCCGCCACGCCGACCCGGACGTATTTCAGGATTACCGTCAGGGCCTGGAAGCATCCGGCGCTACGGTCGACGACCTTCGGGAAAACCATCGCAGCCGCCAAGGAATCCTTGATGCCGTCGTGCACGTGCTCGACGGCCAGCCCGGCATCGAACCGCGCCCGCTCGTCGCCGATAGAACCTTTCCGCCCGCCGCCGGACCGACCGTGGAGCGGTTGGTCGGCGAAGCAGACGAAGTCGAAGCCGGGCTGGTCGCCGCGCGCATCCTGGAATTAAATTGCGAGTACAAAGACGTCGCTATTCTCGTCCGTTCACTCAATTCACTGCCGCCTTTCGTCGACGCCCTCGATCGCTTCGGTATTCCTTTTGTCACCACCGGCGGCCGGACGTTCCTGGACGCCCGCGAAATCCGCGATCTGCGCGCATTGCTCGCCGCGCTGGTCAATCCTCTCGACGAAATCGCGTTGATCGGCGTTCTGCGCGGCCCCTTTGTCGGGTTGACCGACGAGGGGATTTACCGCCTCGGAAAAACCGGCTGGCAGGAGCTTTTTGAGACCCGGTTCGGGCATCTCCGGAAACGCGCTGGCTTCGTTTCCCCCGATCGCCTGCTTCCCATCCAGCTCGATTTGAGTCCGCGCGCCCGCGCCAACGTCGACAAGCTTTTTTCCTGGCTGCGCCGCAACCGATATCGCCCTCTGGCCGAGATTCTCGACGACCTCGATTTTCTGTCGGAGGCCGAAGCCGCTCCGCCCGAGGCCGGCAACGTGGTGAGGCTGATGTCGATCCACGCGGCAAAAGGCCTGGAGTTTAAGGTGGTTTTCGTGAGCGCCCTGCACCGCGACGCGGACCGAAGTTCGCCGGTTTTGACATTCTCAAATTCTCACGGGCTAGGCGCAAAATGGCGCAACCCAGCCACCGGCGATTCGCTGCCTGATCCGGCTTACCTGGCGCTCAAACAGGAGCGAAAACGGCGGGAGGAAGAGGAGGAAAACCGGCTGCTCTATGTGGCCATGACGCGCGCCGAGGATCGCCTGTTTCTGACCTACACGAAGACTCGTAACTCGCGCGGCTGGGCCAAGTTAGTAGAATCGGCCATCCCCGCCGGGCTGACCGTTGCCGCGGCTCCGTTGCCATCCAGAACAGAGGAGAGGGAACCGATTCAGTTCGTCGACCCACCGGCCGTGACAGGCCAACACGATTCGACGGCCGCGGTTACTTCCGTGGCCATGTTCGAAGCGTGCCCGCGCCGGTATTTTCTGAGCAAGTACATCGGTCTGGAACAGGACTCCGAAGCCGCGTCGGTTGGTTCGGAAGTTCATAAGATCCTGGCCGGCGGAAGCTGCGATTCCCTGGAGGCCCAGGAGCTTGCCAGCCGGTTTGCGATGCCGGACCATCCGTCGCGCCTGGAACAGGAGTTCGATTTTCTGCTGGCTATCGCGGATGTCGTCCTGCGCGGGCAAATCGACCTTTGGTATGAGCAGGACGGTGAACTGGTGGTGGTCGACTACAAGACCGACCGCGAGGAAACGCCCGAAACCCACGCGTTTCAGATGAGGATTTATGCGTTGGCGCTGGAGCGGTACGCGGGCCGTTTGCCCGACCGCGCGGTGCTCTTTTATCTCCGTTCCAGCCGCGCCGTGGAAATAACGCTATCGACAAACGACCTGAATCGCGCAAAAATGACGGTCAAAGAGTTCTTGCATGCGCAGGAAACGATGCAATTCTCACTACGGGAAGGGGACCACTGCCGCCGCTGCGCATTCTATCAAGGGCTGTGCCCGGCGGGGAAAGGCTAGTTTGATAAAATCACGCCTGCGTCTTGCGGGCGGCCATTTTCTTTTCGAGCGCTTTCCAGAGGCGCGCTTTTACGTCCTCCGGAATGGTTTGCGGTTCGAGACCTTTATAAACCTGCAACGTCTTCTTAGTGGTGTCGACGATGACGAAACAGTTTGGACATTCATTAACGTGCTTTTCCAAATGGCACTTCATCGCCGGATCGGTGCTTGGATCCAGATAATCGTTCAGTTCCTGTAGGAACTGCTTACAGGTGAGCAAAAACGTCTTCCCCCTTCCGCCGGAACTGGCGGGTCAATTTTTCGCGCAATGCCAAGCGGGCTCGGAGCAATCTGCTCTTTACCGCTGGGATTGAGATCCCGAGCGTTTCAGCGGTTTCCTCGGTGCTCAGTTCTTCGATGTCGCGTAACATGAAAACGGTGCGGAAATCAGGCTTCAGAGATTGTACGGCTGTATCAAGGATCTCCTGCATCTCTTCGCGCGAATAACGCTGTTCCGGATTATCCTCCCAAACCGCGATCTCCCGTTGCACCGTTTCTTCGCCTGTATCCACGGGTTCATCGAGCGAGACGGTGCGGTCGCCTTTTCGTTTACGAAGCTTCATTAATGCTTCGTTGACGGCGATGCGGACGATCCAGGTGTAGAATTTTGAATCGCCCTTGAAGCCGTCCAGGTGCTCGTAGGCCTTTAAAAACGCCTCCTGTAGCACGTCCTCGGCATCCTCGTCGTTCTGCGTGATGTGTTTGGCGAGGCGATAAATTTTGCGTTCGTAGTGATTGACCAGATCGGTAAAAGCCTGCGCATCTCCGGCGCGGGCCTTTTCGACCAGGGCGGATTCGTCGAACGTGGTTGAGGATGTGGGCGTCACTCGGTTTTCTTTATTCTACTCTAGCAGGCTGCTGAAAAAGTCCCCGGCATGACCGCTCCCGATGGTCGCGGTTCCATTAAGCCCTTGATAACAGGTGTTACCGACATGGAACCGCGACCATCGGAAGCGGTCAATTTGACTTTTTCATCAGCCTGCTAGAGCGTCGCCATTGACCGCTCCCGCTGGTCGCGGTTCTCCAATTCGCCTGTGGCCCATGCCGGAGCCATGAAAATCAGAATGTCTTGTGGGGCAGGCCCCCCGGCCTGCGGCCGACGCCCTCGTCGGCTTGGGCGTGGAAGCCGGACCAGGGGTCCGGCGCGGACGAGGGCGTCCGCCCTACTGTAGTCGTTGATCGTGTGTTCGACGAAGGGTCCGAGACAATCCTTATTCGCTGCGCAAAGCGATCATGGGGTCGACCTTTGTGGCGCGGTTCGCGGGGCCCAGGCAGGCTAGGATCGCGACCAGGGTTAGCACGGCGGCGGCGACGACGAAAGTGAACGGGTCGGCAGCGGCTACGTTGAACAGGACGCTCGCGAGGATGTGGCCGAACGCCAGGGCTCCCGCAAGGCCGAGGACAACACCAAAAAGGACCGGGCGCAGGCCGTCAGAGATAACGGATTGAACGACGCGCCCACGATCCGCACCCAGGGCCATACGAATGCCGATTTCCTGGGTGCGCTGGGCGGTGGAATGCGCGACCACGGCGAAGATGCCGATGGCGGCGAGGAACAACGCAGAGGCGGCGAAGAACGACACGATCATGGTTTGGAATTTAGGCTGCGTGACGGTTTGAGAAATGCGATCCTCCATCGTCCGGACATCGTATACGGCCACGTCCGGGTCCGCCGAACGAATCACCAAGGAAGCCGCGCGGGCGAGTTGCAACGGATCGCCCACCGTGCGCAGGATCACGCCGCCGGTCTGCGGCTGAGGGATGTAAATGACAGGGCGGGCCGGCATATCGAGCCCCCTGGTCTTCACATCTCCGGCTACGCCGACGATGGTCATCCAGACGAAATCGCATTTGGTGTCGCGGCAAGGTGGAGGCAAGCCGATCTGCTGGCCGACGGCGCCATCGGGATAGAACGTGCGCGCCAGCGTTTCGTTCACGATCACCACGCTCGGGTACTCTTTGGCCGCCGCCACTCCCACGCCGGCGGCAGCGGAGTCGGCGGCGGTGAAGGCGCGGCCGGCGCGCATGGGGATTTCGAAGGTCCGGAAATAATCGACGCCCGCAGCGCTGAAGCTCGCGAACTGGTTGGCCGCGTCGTAAGATTTTCCTTTGATCCCGAACGGATCGCCGGCGCCGGCATTAATTCCTCCGCCTCCTACCGGCGGATCCCCCATGGTCGCGCTGACGACGCCTGGCATCGCCGCCATTTTTTCGCGCAAATCCTGATAAAACGTCACGCGTTCGGCGCGCGATGTGTTGCGATTGAACTCCGTCCGCATGATCAGCAGGTGGGAGGCGTTGAAGCCTGGGTTGACATGGGTGAGGCGCGAGAAGCTCTTGAGCAGCAGGCCCGCGCCGATCATGAGCATGAAAGCAAGCGCGACCTCGGCAGTTACCAAGGTGGATGCAGCGCGGCGGCTGTGACGGGTTGCGCCTCGGGTGCCGAGAGGCGCCACGCGCCAGGCGCCGGGCGCCAGGCCGAACAGCAGGCAGGCGGCGATCGAGATGGCGAGCGTGAACAGCAGCGCTCGGCCGTCGATCCCGATGCGGGCCACGCCGGAGCCGATCCGGTGGGCGCTTTGATTGAGGGCCGATGACGCTGCCGGGCTCAACGTGGCGAGAAGCTTTACGCCCCATACCGCGGCGAGCGTGCCGAGGGCTCCGCCCAATAACGCGAGCATGGATGATTCGGTCAGCCACTGCGCGATTAAGCGGCCGTTGGTGGCTCCGAGGGCGCGGCGCACTGCGGTCTCTTTTTCTCTTGCGACCGCGCGCACGAGCATCAGATTGGCGACGTTGACGCAGGCGATCAGCAGTACGACGGCAACGGCGGCCAGCAGCAGCAGGGCGACGGTCCGATACTCGCCCAGGAACTGATCGTGCAGGGTGACCACGGTCACGCCGTAGCCTGCGTCTTCGCCGTGCGGACCTGCATAGGGATGCTCGGTTTCATCGACGTGTTTGGCGGCGGCGCTTAAAGCGGCTTGCGCGGTGGCGAGGGAAACGCCGGGGCGCAAGCGCGCGAGCATGCGGGTGGCGTTGCCCCAACTGCGGCGCGTATCGAGAGGAACGGGGATCCAGAGATCGACGTCTCCGGCGCGCATGTTGAAATCGAAATCGGGGGACATGACGCCGACCACGCGGCGGCTGTGCGTGCCTTCCTGGATCGACTTTCCGAGGATGGAAGGATCGCCTCCGAAACGCCGCAGGAAAAGAGAATGGCCGAGGATGACCGTAGGGTCGGCGCCGGTGCGATATTCTTCCGACGCGAAGATGCGGCCAAATGCTGTGCGCGGGGCAAGCATCTCGAATATCTGGGGGCTGACCGTCATCACAGAGACGCGGTCCGTGCCCGTGTTGCCGCTGAGTGTCGTGTCATACCAGAAGATTCCGCCGGTCAATTCGAAAATGTTGTCCAGGCGGCGGTAAGCGTCGGCAGTGTGATATTCGGGGGAGCGGCGAGGCAGGTTGAACTTCACCAGTTTGTCCCAGACCATCACCAAACGGTCGGAGTCGGGGTAGGGAAGCGGGCGCAACAGGACGGCGTCGACGACGCTGAAGATGGCGGTGTTGGCTCCAATGCCGAGGGCCAGCGTGAGCACGGCGGCGAGCGTGAAGCCGGGAGATCGGAAGAGGGTACGGACGGAGTAAGAAGAAGTAGCCAGCAGCCAGGAGCCAGTAGCCAGAATGCGCTTCATAAAATGCCCCGTCCCGGTGATTTCAACAGCGTCGGAGCTGACCGCTCCCGGAGGTCGCGGCTCCAAAAACGCCGAATTTGCAATCGCGCACTTATGGAGCCGCGACCACTGGGAGCGGTCAAACCCGGTGTCGCCTCACAATCGCACCTTAGGAATAAGCGGGACGGAATGCGCTTCATAACATGCCACCAACAGGTATCAGCCGCGAAATTGGCAGGCGGAACCGCCTGCCCCACCAAAGCAAATCAAGCAGTTACAGCAAGGTGGGACAGGCGCTTTCGCCTGTCGCGCCACCTGCACAACAAAACGAAGCCAAGAATCGGGGACGATCATGCCTCCTCCCTCAGGGCGATTACCGGGTCGACCTTGGTGGCGCGGCTGGCGGGGATCAGGCAGGCGGCTACGGCTACCGCGGTCAGCAGGATGGCGGCCAGCAAAAACGTTGGAGGATCTGTGGTTGTCACCTGGAACAGGGCGCTCTTCAGGATGCCGGCCAGGTAGAATGCCGCTGCCAGGCCAACTAATACACCGGCGATTACTGGACGGAGGCCGTCGAACATGACGGTCTGAATGACGCGGGACCGGTCCGCGCCCAGAGCCATGCGGATGCCGATTTCCTGGGTGCGCTGGGCCGTGGAATGGGCGACGACGCCGAAGATTCCGATGGCGGCCAGGAACAGCGCGGAGGCGGCGAAGAAGGTCAGCAGAGTCGTTTCGAAGCGAGGTTGTCCGATGCTCTCCGACACGCGATCCTCCATGGTTCTTACATCGAAGATGGGCATATCGGGGTCCAGGGAACGGACGGCGGCGCCTACTTCGCGAGTCAGAAGGAGAGGATCGCCCGCGGTACGCAGGACCAGGCTCATCCCCGGGAACGGGTACTGCGCGTGCGGGAGGTAGATCTGGGGAAGGGGAGCGCGGTCCAGCGTGAACGTCTTCACGTCCCCGGCGACGCCTATGATGGTGGACCAGATTGGCTCGCAGTTCGTACCTCGGCAAGGCGCGGGCACCCCGATCTGCTGGCCGATTGCGCCTTGCGGGAAGAAAGCGCGGGCGAGCGTGTCGTTGACGACGACCACAGGAGGGGCGTCGGCGGAATCGCCGGCGGCGAAGACTCGCCCTTCGCGAATGGGAATCTGGAAGGTGCGGAAATAGTCGAGACCGGCGGGGATCATATTGGCGAACTGGCCGATGGAACCGTTGGAGTCGTAGGATCGTCCCTTGATCAGGAAGGGATCGCCTCCGCCGGCGTTGACGTTGGGTCCGCGGACAGGCAAAAAGCCCAGACTGGCGCTGGTGACTCCGGGCAGCGCCTGGATCTTCTCGCGCAGGTCCGAGTAGAAGGCCCGGATTCTCGTCTTCGTGTAAGGCACCGTGGCGGGAAACTGCGCCTGCATAGTGAGCAGATGGGTGGGATTGAAGCCAGGGTTGACGTGACTGAGGCGCGAGAAGCTTTTGAGGAGCAATCCGGCGCCGATCATGAGCGTCACGGCGAGGGCGACTTCCGCTGTGACCAATATGGAGGCGGTGCGGCGGCTGCGGCGCGTCGCCCCACGCGAATTCCATGTCAAGTGCGTCGACGCCAGCGCCGGAGCGAGGCCGAACAACAGGCACACGAGACACGAGATTGTGAGCGTGAACAGCAGCGTCCGCTCGTCGATGGCGATTTTCGCCATCCCCGGCAGGGATGCGGGGCTTAAACGGATGAGAAGCTTCACGCCCCACACCGCGGTCAGCGAGCCGAGCGCGCCGCCGAGCAAACCGAGCAGGGCGGACTCGGTCAGCCATTGTGCCATGAGCCGCGCCGGGGTGGCTCCCAGCGCGCGGCGCACGGTGGTCTCCTTCTCTCTCGATACGGCGCGGACCAATAGGAGATTCGCGACGTTGACACAGGCGATCAGCAGCACGACGGCAACGGCCGAGAGCAGGATCAGGGTGGCGGTGCGGAACTCGCCCAGTAGTTGATCGTGGAGAGAAACGATCTTAACGTGAAAGCCTGCGTCTTCGCCGTGGGGGCCGGTGTAGGGATGGCTGGCCTCGTCGACATGTTTCGCGGCGGCGGTGAGCGCGGATTGGGCAGCTTCGAGTGAGATTCCGGGCTTGAGACGAGCGATCATGCGGGTGGCGTTGCCCCAGCTTCTCGGGGTGTCGAGGGATTTCGGGGTCCACACGTCTGTCGGCGTTGCGCGGATGCTGAAATCGAAATCCGGAGACATGACGCCAACGACGCGATGGGGGCGGCCGTCGATGGTGATTGATTTTTCGAGGATCGCGGGGTCGCCAGCGAAGTGGCGCAGGAAAAACGAGTAACTCAGGACCGCCACGGGTTCAGCGTTGGCGCGATATTCATCGGCGGTGAAGATGCGGCCGAGCTCGGCTCGAGGAGCGAGCATCGCGAAGACATCCTTGGTAACAAGCATGCCGGGGATTCGCTCAGCTGCGGCATTTCCGGTGAGGACCTGGTCGAGCGGATAGATGCCGCCGGTGGCGTCGAAAATATCGGTCAGGTTGCGATACGCCTCGGCGGTGTCGGAACGAGGGGGAAGGCGGTTGAGGCCGAGTTTCTGAAGTTGATCCCAGACCATGACGAGGCGGTTGGAGTTGGGATACGGGAGCGGGCGGAGAAGGACGGCGTCGGCGACGCTGAAGATCGCCGTGTTGGCGCCGATGCCGAGGGCCAGCGTCAGGATGGAGGCGAGCGCGAAGCCCGGGGCGCGGAGGAGGGTGCGGAAGGAGTAGCGGAGGTCAAGAAGTAGCCAGGAGCCAGGAGCCAGTAGCCAGAATGAGCGTTGGGTTGTCATGACTTTTTGGCCATAGATACAGTTGCCAGCGTGCCTCCGAGGCCCATGGTTTCTACGGCGGTCGAGGGGACGATGACCATGGCGCCTTTTTCCTTAATTGCTTCGTATAACATATTCATGGCGCGGAGGTGGAGTGCGACGGGATTTTCGGCGTAGACCTCGGCGGCCTTGGCGAATTTTTCGGCGACTTGACTTTCGGCGTCGCCCAGGATGAGGCGGGCCTGGCGTTCGCGCTCGGCCTGCGCCCGGCGGGACATGGCGTCCTGAAGAGCCTGGGGAATGGAGACGTCGCGGATTTCGACCGATTGGACCGTGATGCCCCATGGGTTCGTTTTTTCGTCGAGGAGTTTTTGCAGCTCGTGACCCATGGATTCGCGTTCGGTGATCATTTGGGAGAGCTCGTGGCGGCCGATCGATTCGCGAAGGGCGGTTTGGGCGCTGAGGGTGATGGCGTCAACGAAGTTTTGTACTTCGAGGATGGATTTTTCGGCGTTCCAGACCACCCAGAAGACAATGGCGTCGACATTCACGGGGACTGTGTCGCGGGTGAGGGTCGATTCGGCGCTGACGCTGGTGACGCGGACGCGCTGGTCGACGATCTGGCTGAGGGTGTCAACGACGGGGATCATGAAGAACATGCCTGGCTCGCGGAGGCCGATATAGCGGCCGAATCGCAGGACGGCGACCTTTTCCCACTGGCGGACTACGCGGATCGCATAAAGAAGGTAGATGCCGACGATGGCGCCGATGGCGAGAGGTATCCAGTTGTTGGTAATCGCGGAAGCGATCGCACCAGCCATCACACAGAGAGCGAAAATGGTAAGTCTAAGGCTACTCATGGTTTTACTTCCTCCGTTCCTGTAATGCCTGAAGTATTTCCTGTAACGTAAAACCGCCCGCGCCGGCTCGGGCGACGAATTCGTCAATCAATTGATCGAGGCGGCGAGTTCGATCGTCCCCATCGACTTGAGGCTGCCGGGCGGCGATGAAGGTGCCGGTGCCTTGCTGGGTGTCGAGCACGCCGCGAATTTCGAGTTCGCGATAGGCGCGCATAACGGTGTTGGGGTTGATGGCGAGGTCGACGGCAACTTGGCGGACGGTGGGGAGTTGATGTCCCAAGGCCAGAACGCCGGTGGCGATGCCAGCTTGCACCTGATCGATGAGCTGGCGGTAAACCGGGACGCCGCTGGCGCTATCGAGTCGGAATCGGAAAAGCTGCTGGGTTATTGCCATAGTCATCCACGACGCTAGTGTATTAGTTAAATAATACACAGTCAAGAAGATTTTTAATGGCGTACGGCGATCATCATTGGTTACAGGGCTTTTGTAAAAAATCTTGACTGGTGCACATTGCGGAGTATAGTATAGGCAGAGTGCCGGGAAAGGAGCATTATGTCCTTTAGAATCAATGCGAATCGGTTGTGGATGGGGGGAGCCGTTGCGCTTCTCCTGGTGGTTCCCGCGTTCGCCGACGATGTGGCGGGCATGAAGGCGTTTAAGAGCGGCGACTACCAGACGGCGTTCAAGCAATGGAAGCCGTTAGCCGATCAAGGCGACGCGAGCGCGCAGTGCAATCTGGCGATTATGTTCCAAAAGGGACTTTGGGTGGACCAGGATCCGGCCGAGGCATTCCGGCTGTTTCAGCTCGCCGCCGCTAAAGGGAACGCGCAGGCGCAGTACAATCTGGGTCGGATGTACGCGAAGGGTTGGGGGGTTCCACAGAGTTATACTGCGGCTCTGATGTGGACGCAGAAGGCGGCGGACGCCGGCGATGCGGACGGGGCAAACCGGATGGGCTGGCTTTACGATGAAGGCTACGGCGTGCAGAAGGACTCTAAACAGGCTGTCTATTACTATCGCTTAGCCGCGGCGAAGGGCAACGCCGACGCAGCGTTCAGTCTGGGATTGGCCTATGAAAGAGGGTCGGGGGTCCATAAGGACGACGCAGAGGCGGCGAAATGGCTCAAGCTGGCGGCAAACGGGGGAAACTCGAAAGCCCAGGCGGAACTGACCGCGCTCGAGCAAAAAATGCAGGTGGCTGGGAAGAAATAGTCTGGTCTGACCGCTCCCGCTGGTCGCGGTTCTATTTTGCCAAGTCTTGACAAAATATCACATTAGATATAGTCTAATTCCTTGATGGACGCCGGGGCGATTAAACGGTCCTTGGAGGGCAGCGGGTTGCGGTGCACTCCTCAGCGCTACGCCGTGATGGCATTCCTGATGGAACACAGCAGGCATGCCACGGCCGCGGAAATTTTCGAAGCGGTGAATCGCGTGGATCCACGCTCTTCCAGGGCCACGACCTATAACAATCTGCGGGACCTGGTGCAGGCAGGTTTGGTGCGTGAAGTGGCCGTAGAGGGGCGTGCCGCGCGATTCGATGCGAAAGGCATGCCGCATCACCACTTCATCTGCGACCGCTGTGGCAATGTTGAGGACATTGAGTGGTACGAGGTGCCCAAGCCTCGCTCGGGCGCCCTCGGCAAGCGGATTGTTCGTGAATGCGAACTCATTTTCCGGGGGCTCTGCGCGAAGTGCGCTCCGCGGCGCGCTGCCGGTTAGGACTCATTCTAAGAAGGAAGACAAACATATGGATAAAACACTTACTACCGAAGCCAGTTGCCCGGTATTACACACGGCGGCGGGGGCCCAGACGAATGCGGCCTGGTGGCCCAACCAACTGAACCTGAAGATCCTGCACCAGAACTCCCCCCTGTCCGATCCGATGGACAAGGAGTTCAATTATGCGGAAGAGTTCAAGAGCCTCGACCTGAATGCCGTGATCAAGGACCTGCATGCCTTGATGACGACTTCGCAGGAGTGGTGGCCCGCGGACTACGGCCATTATGGGCCGCTGTTCATCCGCATGGCATGGCATAGCGCGGGCACGTACCGCATCGCCGATGGCCGGGGCGGCGCGGGAGCAGGCGCACAGCGATTTGCGCCCCTCAATAGCTGGCCGGACAACGTGAGCCTCGACAAGGCGCGCCGGCTGCTTTGGCCGATCAAGCAAAAATACGGCCGGAAGATTTCCTGGGCCGACCTGATGGTCCTGACCGGGAACGTCGCTCTGGAGTCGATGGGATTCAAGACCGACGGTTTCGGCGGCGGGCGCGAGGACGTTTGGGAGCCGGAAGAAATGTACTGGGGGCCTGAGCGCAAGTGGCTGGGAGACGAGCGCTACACGGGCGACCGGGAGCTCGACAATCCTCTCGGCGCCGTTCAGATGGGCCTGATCTACGTGAATCCGGAAGGGCCCAACGGAAAGCCGGATCCGGCCGCCGCGGTACGGGATATCCGGGAGACATTCGCCCGCATGGCGATGAATGACGAGGAGACGGTGGCTCTGATTGCAGGGGGACACACGTTCGGCAAGGCGCATGGCGCCGCCGATCCGGGCAAATATGTCGGGCCGGAACCCGAGGGCGCCGGCATCGAAGAGCAGGGCTTCGGCTGGAAGAATACGTTTGGCAGCGGCGCAGGCGACGACGCGATCACCAGCGGCCTGGAAGGCGCATGGACCACCAACCCGGTGAAGTGGGACAACAACTACTTCGACAACCTTTTCGGCTATGACTGGGAACTGACGAAGAGTCCGGCCGGCGCGAACCAATGGACGCCTAAGAACGGAGCAGGGGCGGGCACGGTGCCCGATGCCCACGATCCGAAAAAGAAGCACGCGCCGATGATGTTCACGACGGACCTGGCGCTGAAAGTGGACCCGACGTACGCGAAAATTTCGAAGCATTTTCAAGAAAACCCGCAGGAATTCGCGGACGCGTTCGCCAAGGCCTGGTTCAAGCTGACGCATCGCGACATGGGGCCTGTTTCGAGATACCTCGGCCCGCTCGTTCCTACAGAGCATCTGCTGTGGCAGGACCCCGTTCCTGCCGTGGATCATGAACCGATTGGCGAGCAGGATATAGCCGCGCTGAAGGCCAAGATCCTCGCATCCGGATTGTCGATCCCCCAACTGGTGACGACAGCCTGGGCGTCGGCGGCAACGTTCCGCGGCAGCGACAAGCGCGGCGGGGCGAACGGGGCGCGCATTCGCCTTGCGCCACAAAAGGATTGGGAGGTCAATCAGCCAGCAGAACTGGCGAAAGTCCTTCAGAAGCTGGAGGCGATCCAGAAGGGCTTCGGGAAGAAAGTCTCGCTTGCGGACCTGATCGTTCTGGGCGGCTGCGCGGCCGTCGAGGCGGCGGCGAAGAAGGCGGGCCACTCCGTGAAGGTTCCCTTTTCGCCGGGGCGCACGGACGCGTCGCAGGAGCAGACGGATGTACACTCGTTCGCCGTACTGGAGCCGACCGCGGACGGGTTCCGCAACTATCTTCGGAAGGGACACGAGGGTTTGGCGGCTGAGCTGCTGGTGGACAAGGCGCAGTTGCTGACGCTGACTGCCCCGGAGATGACAGTTCTCGTCGGCGGCATGCGCGCGCTGGATACGAACTTCGGGCATTCCAAACACGGTGTTTTCACCAAGCGGCCCGGGGCGTTGACGAACGATTTCTTCGTCAACCTTCTCGACATGAACACGAAGTGGCAGAAGTCCGCCACATCGGAAGGCGTGCTGGAGGGGCGCGATCGGGCGGCGGGCGGACTCAAGTGGACGGGCACTGTCGTCGATCTGGTCTTCGGTTCCAACTCCCAGCTCCGGGCGATCGCGGAGGTATACGCGTGCAGCGACTCGGAGGAAGCCTTCGTGAAGGACTTCGTGGCGGCGTGGAACAAGGTGATGAACCTTGATCGCTACGACCTTCGCTGAGGTTCGGCGGAAAAGAGAGTGCGATCGGGCTTCTAGCGAGGGGCGAAAAACGGGGACAGCCCGCTCTGTCCACCGGCGGCGTGGTAGGCAGCGTTTTGTTCGCGGATCGTGGCGCCTTGGGACAGAGTAGGCAGTCCCCATTTTTCGCGAGTTTTCGTGACTCTGGTACCCTGAAAATTACAGATGAGCAACCTCCAAATTACGCTGCCGGACGGTAGTGTCCAAAGTGTTTCCGAAGGCGCGCGGCCTATCGATATTGCTGCCGGGATCAGCCAGCGCCTGGCCGACGATGCCATTGTTGCGCGTGTGAATGGCAATTTGTGGGACCTGAATCGTCCCTTTGAATCGGACTCGTCGCTCCAGATTTTGACGGCGAAGAATCCGGACGCACTGGAAGTGGTGCGCCATTCGACGGCGCATCTGCTGGCGGCGGCTGTGCTGGAGCTGTATCCCGAGACGAAGCTCGGGATCGGTCCGCCGATCGAGACGGGCTTTTATTACGACTTCGCGCGGCCCGATGCGTTCACGCCGGAGGATCTGGGAAAAATCGAGAAGAGGATGTGGGAGATTCAGGCGCGCAATCTTCCTTACGAGCGAAAGTACACGGAGAAAAATGAAGGGCTGAGGCTTTACGCCGATCAGCCGATGAAGTGCGAGCTGATTACGGAGCGCGCGGGCGACGTTTTTTCGGAGTACACGCTGGGGCCGAATTTTATCGACTTCTGCCGCGGTCCGCATGTGCCGTCGACGAAAAAGCTGAAGGCTTTCAAGCTGCTTTCGATCGCGGGCGCGTATTGGAAGGGCGACGAAAAGAACGCGCAGCTTCAGAGGATTTACGGGACCGCGTTTTTCAATAAGAAAGAGCTGGATGAGTATCTGGCGAAGCTGGAAGAAGCGAAGAAGCGGGACCATCGCAAGCTGGGGCAGGAGTTGGACCTGTTCAGCATTCAGGAATTAGCAGGGCCGGGGCTGATTTTCTTCCATCCCAAGGGCGGGCGGATTCGCGTGATTATCGAAGACTGGATGCGCGATCAGTATCTGAAGCGCGGGTACGCGCTGGTCTACACGCCGCACGTGATGCGCGCGGATTTATGGAAGACGTCGGGGCATTTGAGCCACTACAAAGAGAATATGTTCGCGGGGATGGAGCTCGACGACGCGGAATACCGGTTGAAGCCGATGAATTGTCCGGGGCATATTCTGATTTACGCGAACCGCCAGCACAGCTATCGCGAGCTGCCGGTGCGGTTGGGCGAGCTGGGGACGGTGTATCGGTATGAACGCAGCGGCGTGATGCACGGTCTGATGCGCGTACGCGGATTTACGCAGGACGACGCGCATATTTTCTGTACGCCCGAACAGATCGAAGACGAGGTGGTGAGTTGTCTTGAGTTCGCGGTGGACGTACTGAAGACGTTTGGATTCGAGCAGTATGAAGCGGAGCTTTCGACGTGGGACGGAGGCGCCAGCGGGAAGTACGACGGCTCGCCGGAGCAGTGGGCGCTGGCCGAGAACGCGCTGAAAAAGGCGACGGAGAGGCTGAATCTGAAGGTCGCGATTACGCCTGACGATGCGGCGTTTTATGGGCCCAAGATCGACATGAAACTTCTCGACGCGCTGGGGCGCAAGTGGCAGTTGTCGACGGTGCAGTTCGATTTCACGCTGCCGCAGAAGTTCGGGTTGGAATACGTCGCGGAGGATGGGAAGAAGCATCAGCCGTTGATGGTGCATCGCGCGCTGTATGGATCGGTGGAGCGATTTTTTGGAATTTTGATCGAGCACTACGCGGGGGCGTTTCCGTTGTGGCTGGCTCCGGTGCAGACGGTGGTTATGCCGATTACGGATCGTCAACTGGAGTATGCGCAGAAGGTTCACGCGCGTCTGGAAGGGGCGGGGCTGCGGTCGCATCTGGACGACCGGAAAGAAAAAGTGCAGTTGAAGATTCGGGACGCGCAGATGCAGAAGGTCCCGTACATGCTGGTGGTGGGCGATCGCGAGGCGGAGGCGGGCGCGGTGGCGGTTCGGCACAGGAAGCATGGGGATTTGGGCGCGAAGCCTCTGGAGCAATTTGTGGAAGAGGTCGTGAGGCTGGTGGAGACGAAGAACGTCGTCGAATAAGAAGTAGCCAGAAGCCAGGAGCCAGTAGCCAGAATGGATGTGCGACACGCTGGCGTGAGGAGTGTCCTTACCAGGACCTCCGGCTTTATCGCCGAAGCTGGTTTTACTCATTCGCTGTCGCCTGCGCGGAATTGCACGTTTGGATGCACCTATTGTTATGTTCCGACCATGGGCATCTACGGCGGGCTCAAACGGGAAGACTGGGAGCGGTGGGGACAGTTCACTACTTACAAATCGAACGCCGCCGAGTTGTTGCGGCGCGAACTGCGCGCCTCGCAGAGCATTTACTGCTCGCCGCTGGTGGATCCTTATCAGCCGGCGGAGGCCTCGGAAGAAGTGATGCCGCGCATTCTGGACGCACTGATGGAAGCGCCGCCGCGCGTGTTCACGATTCAGACGAGGGGGCCGCTGATACTTCGGGATCTGAAGCGGTTGCGGGCGCTGGCGGGAATTCTGACGTTGAGGGTTAGTTTTTCTATCACTACGAATCGCGAGGATGTTCGGCGGCTGTACGAACCGCATTGCGCGGGATTCGAAGAGAGGCTTGCCGTGGTGCGTGCATTGCGGGACGCGGGCATCGAGACGTACGCGACACTGGCGCCGCTGCTGCCGTGCGATCCCGACGTGCTGGCGCGAGCGGCCATCGAGGCGACGGGGCGCGATCTGATCGGCGATCCGCTGCACATCCGCGCGACGAAGCGGCATGGAGCGACGACGCGGGAGGCGGCGTTCAAAATCAGCGCGGCGCATGGACACGATGAGTTTCTGGACGCGTCGAGCCAGCGAAGAGTGGTAGAACAAATTGACGCTGTCGCGCGCGCGTCCGGATTCACGTTTACTACCGGAGTGCGCGGCTTCGCCAGGTTAGCCTTATGAGTCTACTTTCCGGGATTCTTCACAAGACGCATTTTGAACATTGGTCGGGAGAGGAATGGGCTTCCTATAATCCGGCGACGGGCAAGGAACTCGGCCGGTTGCGGCTCGCCGACGAAGAAGATTACGACGATGTGCTGTGGGACGCGGTGAAGACATTCGAGCGATGGCGGATGGAGCCGGCGCCGAAGCGCGGCGAGATCGTTCGAGAAATTGGAGAAGAGTTGCGCGCGGCCAAGGATGAGCTGGGGTCGCTGGTGACGCTCGAAACGGGGAAGATTCTTGCCGAGGGGCGCGGCGAGGTGCAGGAAATGATCGACATCGCGACGTTCGCGGCCGGTCTTTCGCGCCAGCTTTACGGATTGTCGATGCACAGTGAGCGTCCGGGGCATCGAATGTATGAGCAGTGGCATCCGCTGGGAGTTGTGGGCGTGATCAGCGCTTTTAATTTTCCGGTCGCAGTGTGGAGCTGGAACGCCTTGTTGGCGATGGCTTGCGGCGACACTGTGGTGTGGAAGCCGTCGTTGAAGACGCCGCTTGCGGCGATCGCAGTGCAGAAGATCGCGGACCGCGTGCTGGAGCGTCATAACTGGAAGGGCGTGCTGAATCTGGTCATCGGCAAGGACGACGTTGTGGGGGAGCGGCTGATCGGCGATCCTCGCGTGCCTTTGATCAGCGCGACCGGATCGACGCGCATGGGCAGGCATGTCGCGCAGGTGGTGGCGAAGCGGCTGGGGCGGACGCTGCTGGAGCTGGGCGGCAACAACGGCCTGATTGTAATGGACGATGCGGATCCGGATCTGGTGGTGCGTGCGGTGCTGTTCGGCGCGGTGGGGACGGCGGGGCAGCGATGCACGACTCTTCGCCGGCTTTTTTTGCAGAAGAACATCGCGCCGAAGATTATTGAGAAGCTGACTGCGGCGTACAAACAGGTCCGGATCGGCGATCCGAGCGATCCGAACACGTTGATGGGGCCGCTGATCGACACCGATGCGGTTGCGATCATGATGCGGGCGTTGGACGATGTCCGGGAGCAGGGCGGGGAGGTGCTGACGGGCGGGGAACGCCTGAATACGGGCGATTGTTATGTCGCGCCGACGCTGGTTCGTTCGCATGAGCGCATGCCGATTGTGAACGAAGAGATTTTCGCGCCGATTCTTCACCTGATCGAGTTCGAGAGAATCGGCGAGGCGATTCAGTGGCATAACAGCGTGCCCCAGGGGCTGTCGTCGGCGATTTTCACCAACGATTTGTGGGCGTCGGAGACTTTCTTAAGCGCGCTGGGCAGCGATTGCGGCATTGCCAATGTGAATATCGGCACCAGCGGCGCGGAAATCGGCGGGGCGTTCGGAGGAGAGAAGGAAACCGGCGGCGGGCGGGAGTCGGGCAGCGATGCGTGGAAGGCTTACATGCGGAGGCAGACGGTGACGGTGAACTGGTCCGGTTCATTACCGCTGGCCCAGGGCATTGAATTCGACCTGTGATTTACTGCTTTCCGGCGGGCACGGTCTTGTACACCGGGTTTTTCTTTTCGGCGGCCTCGTGAGTCAGGCCGTCGGCGATGGTGCGCAGGTTCTTCTCCGCCTCATTGAAAATCGGCGCATTTCCGGGGTACTGGAAGCGAACGGTACCCTGCCAATCGACGAACATGATGTAGGGCACGGTGGGGTGCGCGGTGGCGTTCAAATCCATCAGCTTGATGGCGGGCGGCGGTTCCAAGTGTCCCACAGGAAACGGAAAGCGGTAGCGCTCGGCGAACGGTTTGACGAGCGCGCCATTCTCGTCGAGAGAGATGGCGACCGCCTGAAAGCCCCTTGGGCCCAATTCGGTTTGCAGGCGACCCAGGAATTGCAACGTCTGGAAGCATTCCGGGCAGTCGACGCGCATCAGCTCGATCATCACCGCTTTACCGTGGTATTGGGAGATGTGGATGGTCTTGCCATCGCTCGTCGGGATGGGAATGTCGGCGCACTTGCGTCCGGTGTGCTGGGCGAAACAGGTTGACAACAGGCAGAGAAAGACACCAAGGCGTCGGAACATAACCATAAACTATTGTCTATCTTAATTGATTCTCGACTTCTTCGAGCCAATCGGGGCGCTTCAGGACCTCGCGCGGGCGGCTTCCGTCGGGCGGGCCGATGATGCCTTCGCGCTGCATCATATCGAGGATGCGCGCGGCGCGGCCGTAGCCGAGGCGCAGGCGCCGCTGAAGCGTGGAGGTCGACGCCTTGCCCAGTTCGAGCACCACGCGCACTGCATCCTGATAGACGGGATCTTCGCTGCCGCTGAACTCTTCGTCGTCGCCGGGGTCCTCGTCGTCGACGGGAGGCGCCATCAGGAAGGTCTTGTCGTAGTCTGGCTCGGCTTGGCGTTTCCAGAACTCAACCACTTCGTTGGTTTCCGCCTCGCTGACGAATGATCCGTGGACGCGGACCAGGCGGGAGGAGCCCGGAGGCAGGAAGAGCATGTCGCCGCGGCCGAGCAGGTGTTCGGCGCCCATCACGTCGAGCACGGTTCGCGAGTCGACGCGCGTGGCGACGCGGAAGCTGATGCGCGACGGGAAATTTGCCTTGATCAGGCCGGTGATGACATCGACACTGGGACGCTGCGTCGCGAGGACCAGATGCATCCCGACAGCGCGCGCCATTTGCGCGAGGCGGGTGACGCTTTCTTCGACGTTGGCGCGCTCCAGCATCATCAGATCGGCCAGCTCGTCGATGAGAATCAGCACGTAGGGAATTTCTTCCAGTTGCTCGTCTTCCAATTCGTCCTCGAAGAGGCTGCGCGGCTTCAACTGGAGTTGCCGGACTTTCCTGTTGTATTGATCGATGTTGCGGACGCCTTGCGAGGCGAGCAGCTTCAACCGGCGCTCCATTTCGAGCACGGCGTTGCGTAGCGCGTTGGTGGCCTTTTTGGCGTCGGTGATCACTGGCGTCAGCAGGTGAGGGATACCTTCGTAGAGCCCGAATTCCAGCCGTTTGGGATCGACCATGATCAGGCGGACCTGATTCGGGGTGGCTTTGTAGAGCACGGACATGATCAGGGAGTTGAGCATGACACTCTTGCCAGCGCCGGTCGATCCGGCGATCAAAAGATGCGGCATGGTATCGAGCGCGGCCACTTTGATTCGTCCGTTGATGTCCTTGCCGAGAGCGACCGTCAGGGGCGAAGCGGAGCTGTGAAACTCGTCCGATTCGAGAATCTGGCGCAGGCTGATCACCTCGCGCTTGGAATTCGGTACTTCGATGCCGACGGTCGGCTTGCCGGGAATGCGCTCGATCAGGATCGACTCGGCTTGCAGGCCCAGGCACAAGTCTTCGGTCAGCGTGGTGATGCGCGAGTATTTCACGCCGGCTTCTGGCTTGAATTCAAAGGTGGTGACCACGGGTCCGGGATTGATCTGCGTGACGTTCCCGTGAACGTTGAATTCCTCGAACTTCGATTTAATGCGTGCGGCGATTTCCTTCAATTCCTGGCTGTCGAAGGCGGAACGCGCCACCGGCTCCTGCAACAGAGTGGTGGGAGGCAGGCGGAAATC
Organism: Bryobacterales bacterium; assembly: GCA_963749245.1. Lineage (GTDB taxonomy): Bacteria > Acidobacteriota > Terriglobia > Bryobacterales > Bryobacteraceae > Palsa-187. The sequence continues at coordinate 30,040 of CAVVNE010000013.1, read as the reverse complement.
GGTGCGCTGTCTACGCGGCGCGGCCTCGGGCTTCGACGAAACGCGCGTCGGCGCAGCGGGTGGAATTTCCATCAACTGCGAAGCCGGCGTGGGCTCCAGCATGTGGATGGGAATATCCTCGACCTGGAAGGGAGAAGACGCGGGTTCCTCCCAAGGGGCGCGTTCAAGTGGATCGACGATGGGAGGCGAATACGTACCGGGCGCTTCGACGGGTTCCGCCGCTTGCTCCGCGTTTCTCACTCGCCTGCGGGCACGCTCCTCCGCGCGGGCTCTTGCCTCCATCGCCCGGGACTCGCGCCAGGCACGGAATCGCGCGGCAATCGCGCTCAACATATGCAAAGGGGCCCGGAACCAATCTGGCAGGCGCGACATCTCGAAGCTCGATACAAGATAGATAGCCACGATCCAGCAAGCGGCTGTGAAGAGCGCTGCGCCGGTCATATTCATCGAGGAGACAAGAGCCTCCGACAACACCAGGCCAAGAAGTCCTCCCGCGGGAATCCCGCCGGGGAGGGGTTGCCATGTCGTTGCGAATCCGAAGGCGGTGCAGGTGGCCGCGACGAACATACCCGCGCCCAGCACTTTCGCCCACTGGGCTTCAATCGGCGCCGAGCGGATCCACATCCACCCGAGCAACAGGACCAGCACGGGAACCGCGTATGCGCCGAGGCCGAGCGTCTGCAAGAAAAAGTCGGCGAAGAACGCGCCGACGCGGCCCGTCAGGTTCACGGGCTTCACCGCGCCCGTGACGGTATTCCACGACGGGTCCAGCGGGTGGTACGACACGAGACCGAAGAAAACGAACAGTCCCGCGATTAGAAACAGAAAAGCAACGGCTTCATTGAGCCGTGCGTGACGCGTGGGTCCTAAATAATTCATCCGCCGCCATAGCGGAAGAAAGCAAGAGCTATTACTATTATGCCAAAAACGATGCGGTAAGCGATGAAGGCGGCGAAGGTGCGCCTTCTGAGGAAGTCGAGGAAGAACTTAATAACGATGCAGCCGGTGATCGCGCTGACCAACACTCCGACCAACATGGGCGTTTGCATGGCGTGAGGAATGCCGCCCTCGTGCTTCATTAAGTCGTAAAATTTCTTCGCAGCTATGCCGGCGACCGTGGGGGTCAACAACAGGAAGGAAAATCGCGCGGCCGCCTGGCGATCGAGATTCCGAATCAGTCCGGCCGACATCGTAATTCCGCTGCGGGATACGCCAGGAATCAGCGCCAGCGCCTGAGCGGCGCCGATGAGAATCGAGTCGGCGGCCGATACGTGGCCCAGGTCCTTTTGCTTGCGCCCCACGCTCTCCGCCCACCACATGACCAGGCCGATCAAGATCGCCATGGCGCCGATGACGTAAAGATTTTCGCGCACGGCGCCTTCAATTTTCTTTTGAAACAGCAGACCGGCGACACCCGCCGGAATCGTGGCCAGAACCAGCAGCCACAACAATCCGCGATTGCGTTGCAGACTGGAATCGCCGCCGAACCGAAGCCCGAATCCCTGCGCGAGAATCTGCATCCAGTCGCGAAAAAAATAGAGGATCACGGCGGCAAGCGTGCCTACGTGTAGCGCTATGTCGAATGCCAATCCCTGATCCTGCCATCCGAGCAGCTTCGGAATCACAATCAAGTGCGCCGTACTGCTGATGGGAAGAAATTCCGTCAGGCCCTGGATGATGCCCAGGACGATCGCTTGCACGAGGGGCATAAGTAGTTTAGGTTAGCGCAACCGCCGTGTAGAATGAGGACTGCATGCTTGGCGAGAAGAGATTTCTGAGATCGATTCAGTTGCGGAACCTGCTGTCGTTCGGACCGGATACTCCGGAGCTGGAGCTGAGGTCGCTCAATGTGTTGATTGGGCCGAACGGGTCGGGGAAATCGAATCTTATCGATGCGATTGGTTTGCTGCAAGCGGCTCCGAGGGATCTTTGGGAGCCGATGCGGACGACTGGAGGTATCGCTGAATGGATGTGGAAAGGGGACGCCGGACAGGTCGCATCAATTGACGTCCAGCTCAGCAGCCCCGCCGCAAACAGTTGGTTGCGTCATCTCTTTGGTTTCACGATGGTCGCCCAGCGTCCTGAATTGTTCCGGGAGGTGATCAATGAAGACACGACTGATTCGTTGTACACCCTAGCTGGCACGATCGCCCGGCTCGCTATTACCGTGGAAGGCCGACGCCTAGCAATTCAACTAGACCGTAAGGAGCTAGATGCAAGTCAGTCAATTCTGTCGCAGCGAAAGGATCCGAGCGCTTATCCGGAGATCACGTTCCTCGGCATCGAGTACGCCAAGATCAAGCTATATCGTGAGTGGAGCCTTGGACGCGACGCAGCGGCTCGAAGGGCATCCCGGACCGATATGCCCGCGGAATTCTTGCTGGAAGACGCCACAAACCTTGCGCTGGTTCTGAGTAATTTCGAGAATCTGGGTCTCAAGGCTGTCCTGCTCGAAAAGCTGCATAACGCGGATGACTCGATCACCAATTTCTCGTTCCAGATTTTGGGAGGAACCATACAGCTTTTCCTTCATTACGAAGGATTGAAGGGACCCGTTCCCGCCACTCGCCTTTCCGATGGGACGATCCATTACCTCTGCCTTCTTGCGGTTCTGTGCCATTACTCTCCTCCTCCGTTGGTTTGCCTGGAAGAGCCGGAACTCGGTCTTCATCCCGACCTCCTTCCCGGACTCGCTGATCTGCTCATTGAAGCGTCGCATCGCATGCAACTCATCGTGACGACGCATTCGGACATTCTCGTCGACGCATTGACGAAAGTTCCCGAGGCCGTGGTCGTCTGCGAAAAAGAGAACGGCAGCACCAGCATGAAACGGCTTAACCGTGACGAACTTTCGACGTGGTTGAAGGACTACGGGCTCGGTCAAATCTGGAGGCGTGGCGAAATCGGGGGCAATCGCTGGTGAGTGTGAAGCTCTACGTTGAGGGCGGTGGCGATAACAATCACGCACTTGCCTCGCAGTGCCGTCAGGCGTTTGCGGAGTTTTTCCAAAAAGCGGGTCTGCGGAAGCGACCCCGCGTGGTCGCTTGCGGCGGGCGAAGTCAAGCCCTGAAGTACTTCCAGAGAGCGGTCAAGTCCGGCGAAAGTCCGTTGCTTTTGATCGACAGCGAAGGCCAAGCGCCTGCGAAAGCTGACGAGAACACCTTCTATATGGTGCAAGCCATGGAAGCTTGGTTCCATGCAGACAGGCGGACCCTTGAGGAATACTTCGGTGGGAGCTTCAAGTCGACCGCGCTGAGCCGCCGAGCGAACGTGGAAGAGATCCCGAAGGCCGAGCTCTTCGATGGATTGAAGGGCGCCACAAAGGACTGTCAAAAGGGCGGGTACTCAAAAGGACAACATTCTTTCGAGATCCTAGCCCTAATCGATCCATCGAAAGTCGCGGCGGCTTCGCCGCATGCTGAGCGTCTTCTGAGCGCCCTTAGAAGCACAATGTGACTGTGCAATATGGCACACGTTTAGATTCGCCATTCGGCAGATATCGGTCTCCCATTCGCGTTATCCTGTAATCAATATGCGGGTGATTTGGGTGAAAGCTGTCCTCTCGGGGATTTTGTGCGCCGCTGCACCGCCGACGTTTTACAAGGGTGTTCTGCCGGTACTCGAACGCAATTGCCAGAGCTGCCATCGCGCCGGGGAAGCCGCGCCGATGCCGCTGCTCATGTACAAAGACGCGAGGCCCCCGGCGAAGCGGTCCGAAGCCAGCAAGGGATCGGGATGGACTCGATGCACATTCTGATTGCGCTGGTGGCAGGTGCTGCCATTTACTCCCTCTTGTCGATTTACGCGGCGTTCCGGTTTCTGGCGACGCGCCGGTCCACGGCGTCGGCGCTCGAACCGATCAGCATTCTAAAGCCCCTCGCCGGTCTCGATCCCGGACTCGAAGAGAATTTGCGAACGTGCTTCGAACAGGAGTATCCGGCATTCGAAATCCTGTTCGCGGTGCGCGATGCCGACGACCCGGCCATTGAGATTGTCGAGAAGCTCCAGTTGGAATATCCGAATGTGCCTACGCGGCTGATGATCACCGGCGAGCCTCCGTATCCTAACGCCAAGGTATTCAGCCTGGACCGGATGCTGGCCGCCGCCGCTAACGACCTGGTGGTGATGAGCGACAGCGACATTCGCGCCGACCGTCATCTTCTGCGTACCGTCGCCGCCGAATTTCAAGATCCTAAGCTTGGCGTTGCCACCTGCCCTTACCGCGCGGTCGCGGGATCGAGTTTCTGGTCGCGCATCGAGGCGACCGGCATGAACACCGATTTTCTGGCGGGCGTTCTGGTCGCCCGGCTGCTGGAAGGGATGCAGTTCGCCGTCGGCCCCACGATTGCTGCGCGCCGCAGCGCGCTCACCTCGATTGGCGGATTCGATCGCTTGAAGGATTATCTGGCGGAAGATTTCGTGATGGGAAAATTCGCCGCCGAGGCCGGCCAACGAGTGATTCTTTCGGCGGGAGTTGTGGAGCATCATATCGGCAGCACGGATTTCCTAAACAACGCCGCGCATCGACTGCGCTGGACGCGCAGCACGCGGCGTTCACGGCCCTGGGGCTACGCCGGCCAGTTGTTCACCATGCCTCTGCCGCTGGCGATGGCGCTGGTCGCCACCGATGTCTCCTATTGGCCCCTGGCGGCCGCCCTGATTGCGATTCGGCTGCTTGCGGCCTACGTCGTTTCCGCCCGCGTGTTGCGCGTGCGATTGAACTGGCTGCTACTGCCGGTGGAGGATCTCGCCACATTCTGCTTCTGGGTGGCTGGATTTTTCGGCAGGACGATCGTCTGGCGCGGCCGACGTTATTTGCTGCACCGCGACGGCCGCTTCGAACTGGTGGTGGGCCAGGTTTCCGAAGGTCCCGACCTGCCGGCGATTTCTACCGAGGCTTGACGACCAGCGTCTGCTTCGCGTCGATTTTTTCGAATTGCATCGGGAAACTGGTGGCGCCATAGTAGGCGCTCCACTGGTCTTTATAATGCGACGATAACCGCTGCCCGGATTCGCCGACCGTGATGTTCTGCATCGAACGGTCCAGGTCGCCTAAGTCGACGATCATCCGCATCGACGGACCCATGCGGCGGGAGGTCTGCTTGATGGTCGTGGAAGAGCCGCTCATCGGCAGCGGACCGATGTTGAAATAGCTCCCGACCAATGGCAGCTGGCCACCCACCGGATGCGTCATCTTAAGTGCGTTGTACTGGCCGTAATCCCAGCGGGACACCTTCGAGCCTTGAATTTTCGCGCCCTCATCCACCGCGTCGGCGAAACATTTCATCAGCATCGCGTTGTAATCGGGGAACCAACCCGGAGGGCGCTCCCGCAGTAGTTTTTCGAGCACCGCCGGCGCCATGATGTATTCGTAATTCTGTCCGCTGCCCGGCGCCGCCCGGTCGGCCGCGGTTTTGCGAAGCTGCTGGAACACCAGGGTCACCACCATCGGCGCCGCGGTGCCTTTCTCCATCTGCCCGTTCCAGGAGCGCAGCAGATCGACCGCCTCCCGCAACGCCGGATTCGTCGCTTTTCGCACATCCCACGCCGCCACGACCTGCCGCGCCAGGAACTGCGAGAAGCCCGAATACACGTCCTTCTGCACTTCGAGCATTTGCCCCGGCTCCCATTTCGCCCTTCGGTCGAGCAGCGTGCGGACTTGAATCGCGCGATAGGGCGGCGCGAAATGCCCGTTCACGGGGTACTTGTAGTCTTCCGGAAACGGATTCTGATTGGCCGTGACCACCGCGCCCCGCGCCGGATTGAAAAAGGACGGAAGCTCGTCAAAAGGAATCATTCCGTCCCACTCGCATTCTCCCGACGCGCCGTCGGCCGGGACATCGCCGCCACATCCCTTGCGCCGGATGGGATTCCGCCCGGTCGCATGATACCCGATGTTTCCCGACGTGTCGGCGTACACGAAATTCTGTCCCGGCCCCGGAAATCGCGCGATGGCGGCGGTAAATTCCTTCCAGTCGCGCGCCCGGTCGATCTCGAGAAAAGGGAACTGGAACGTCCCCGGATCGGCCGCCGCCCACCGCAGCGAATACTGGCGATTCTCGTCGTTCAAGAAAATCGGTCCGTGCCTCGTAACCCACGTCAGCGTCTCGATGGGCTTCGCATCCTTCACGGCGATCGCGTCGCGCTCCAGGTGGGCTTGCTCCACATGTCCCGTGAACACGTAGCGCCCGGTCTGCGGATCGATGTTCTCGCGATACAGATCCTGCACGTCGAACCCGAAGATTCGTGATGCCCCACGCGATGCTCTCGTTGTGCCCGATGATCACCGCGGGCACGCCGGGCAGGGACACGCCGGTCACATTGAGTCCGGGCGCATGCAGATGAACCATGTACCAGGTGGAGGGAATTCCGAAATCCAGATGCGGATCGTTCGCCAGGATCGGCTTCCCCGTCGCGGAGCGCTCCCCGGCCACCGCCCACGCGTTCGAACCAGGCTGCGGATCAACGCCTGTTCGCGCAGGAAACAAAAAGTCGACCATCGCCGCATCTCCGCGCTCGAGCATGTGCATTTTCGTGATTTCTTCGCGCCAGCTCGTCGTCAGCGTGCGGAACATTTGCAATCCGGCGAGAATAGAATCCTTCGTGCGCCAGGGCCGAGGATCGTAGTTCAGCAGCGTGAACTCCAGAGGCAATCGTCCGCGATGGGTTTCCAGATAATAATTCACCCCTCGCGCGTATGCGGCCAGCACGGCGCGATCGGCTTCGGGCATCGCGCGCTCCGCGTCGTCCGCGATCTGGGTGAGCCGCAGGCGCCGCGCTTCCTGATCCGATTCGAGCGCGGACTTCCCCACCACCTCCGCCAGTTCACCCGCCGCCAGCCGCCGCAGCGCGTCCATCTGCCACATGCGATCTTGCGCTGTCGCGAAGCCTTGCAAAAAAACTACGTCCTGCCAGGTCGCAGCTTCGATATGAGGAACCCCGATGGCGTCGCGCGCGATGGTGGCTCGCGCGGAAATCGGCGCGGCGATCTCGCCCGATGTTTCCGGCAGCGGACGCCACGCGAACCAATAAACCGCCACCAGAAGAGCGACCAGCAAAACGGCTATGCTCAGATTGATCGCCCGCAGCAGTGGAGAAGAGAATAACACTGCTCGATTGTACCGAACCCGCAATGTCTCTCCGGCTGATTCTTCTGGTCGCCATCGTCGCGTTAAACGGCTTTTTTGCCGCCGCGGAGGTTGCGCTGCTCTCCGTACGCCGATCTCGTTTGAAAGAATTGGCGGAGCAGGGCAACGCGGCCGCGCGCGCCGCCCTGGGACTGCTCGCTCACCCCAGCCGTCTCCTCAGCGCGACGCAGGTCGGCGTCACCGCTTGCCAGCCTTGGCCTCGGATGGGCGGGCGAGGATACGGTCTATCAAATCCTGCTCAGAATCCTCCATCCGGTGATCACGCCGGCGACCACATACTGGCTGCACGGCTTGAGCCTAGCCCTCGCGTTTCTCTCCATCAGCTTCGTCCACGTCGTCATCGGCGAAGTGGTTCCCAAAAATCTCGCCATCGAAAAGGCCGACCGTCTTGCCTTGCTCATGGCTCCCGCGCTGCTGGTATTCCTGAGCATTTCCGCGCCCTTTGTGTTCGTTGTCGAGCGCGCCGCCTCCGCGCTCAGCGCCGCCATCGGATTGCACGGCGGTCACGGCGGCGGAGGACATTCTCCGGAGGAGCTGAAATTCATCGTCGAATCGAGCCGGCGGGAAGGACACCTCGAAGGCTTCGAAGAGGACGCGATTCAGAAACTGCTCGAATTGAAGGACGTGAACGCGCGCCAGATTATGACGCCGCGCATGGAAATCGTCTCCGTATCCGTCGATGCGTCTCTCGACGAGCTGCTCCGCATCACGCTGGAGCACAAATATTCGCGCCTCCCCGTCTACGAGGGCAAGCCCGAACACATCATCGGCATCGTTCATTACAAGGACCTCGTGCGCGCCTGGCAGGAACGTAAATTCGCGGCCGACCGCCGCATTCCCGCGCGGCCGTTTCTGCTCCGCCGCTATCTTCGCGACGTTCTGGTCGTGCCCGAAACGAAGCCTCTTAATCAGCTCGTTGACGAATTTCGCAAGAAACACGCGCACCTGGCGATGGTCGTGGACGAGTTCGGAACCATCACCGGACTCGTCACTCTCGAAGACGTTCTGGAGCAGATCTTCGGAGAAATCGGCGACGAGCACGACGTGCGCCGTCCTCTGCCCATCGCCGGCGCGCCTGTCATCGAAGTCGATGGCAGCACCAGCATCCGCGATCTCGCCTCGCAATATGAGATCGAGTTGCCCGGCGACGCCGGATTCGAAACCCTCGCGGGCTTCCTCCTCTTTCGCCTCGGCTACATCCCGGGACCCGGCGAATCGGTGACGTACGGCGCACGGACCTTCATCGTGGAAGCCATGGACAAGAACCGCATCGCGCGCGTCAAGATTATCACCGCGCGTTCAACAGACTTGGAGGCGCAAGCATGACCGATTTGCTTGCTGAAATTCGCGCTGAATTCGATCGTCTTGCCGATCCTGGCGCCGCCGAGGGCGCGCAGCGCTTCTTCAAGGATGAACCCGTCAAGCTGCGCGGCGTGACGTCGCCTCAAATCCAACGCGTCGCACGCGACGTTTACCCGCGGATCAAGATGTTGCCAATCGCGGACCGCGACCGCCTCTGCACGGCGCTCTGGGCGAGCGGTAGTCATGAAGAAGGATCCCTCGTCTGCTATGTCTACCGCCGCTTTGCAAAACAGTGCGGAGCCCGCGAATTCGCTTTGTTCACCCGCTGGCTCGACCGTTACGTCGACAATTGGGCACATACCGACGGCCTCTCGCTGTGGCTGCTCGGCGCTTCCATTGCCAACGACCAATCGCTGGTCGATAAACTCGATCCCTGGACGCATTCGAAAAATCGTTGGAAGCGCCGCGCAGCCGCCGTCGCGCTCGTCTACTCCGCCAAGCGCGGGGAGCACACCCGCACGATCCTCCGCATCGCCGCGCCGCTCATCGAAGATCAAGACGATATGGTGCAAAAGGGCGTCGGATGGCTTCTCAAAGAAACTTATCCGAAGAAAGCCGCGGACGTAGTGCGCTTTCTTCTCGCGAATCGCACGAAAACAACCCGTTTGGTTCTTCGCTACGCCGCCGAAAAGATGACCGCCGCCGACAAGGCCCGCGTCCTTGCGCGCTAAAGCTTTTTCACGACCTGATTCGCCACTCCCGTCAGCATCTCCCGCACTGTCCGCCGCGTTCCCGGATGTTTTTTATCGGGCGCAAGCTCGGCAAGCGGCTCCAGTACAAATCGTCTCTCCGTCAGCCGCGGATGCGGAATCTCTAGTTCAGGCGCCTTCACCACAGCGTCGCCGTAGAGCAGAATATCAAGGTCGATCTCGCGCGGACCCTTCGCCATCCTCCGCTTCCGCCCCATCGCCCTCTCGATCTTCTGCAACCGCGCAAGCAATTGTCGAGGGAACAAATCGGTCTCGCATTCGATCACCTGATTCAGAAACCACGGCTGATCCTCCACGTCGCGCGGCGCGGTTTCGTAGATCGACGACGCGCGCAGCGGACGCAAATCCTCGGCGTAGATCTGTTCGCGCGCCTGACGCAGATTTTCCACGCGGTCCCCTAGATTCGAGCCGAGCGCGATGTAGACGAGTTTCAAAATAGTGTGTTTTGTATGCCGCGCACCTTCCGCGGCACCTTGAAATATTCGAACGCCTGATCCGTCGCCATGCGCCCGCGCGGCGTCCGGTCCAGAAACCCGAGCTGCATCAGATACGGCTCGTAGACTTCTTCAATCGTGTCCGATTCCTCGTCGATGGACGCCGCGATCGTGTTCAGCCCCACCGGTCCGCCGCCGTATTTTCCGAGCATCGTCATCATGATCTTCTGGTCGATCTCATCAAGCCCTAGCGGATCCACTTCCAGCAGATCGAGAGCCTTCTTCGCCACATCCAGGTCGATGTGACCGGCCGCGCGGACCTCCGCATAATCTCGCACGCGCCGCAGCAAGCGATTCGCAATGCGCGGAGTCCCTCGCGCTCGCCGTGCGATCTCCGAAGAACCCTCGGTATCAATTTGCACATCGAGCAGCCGTGCCGACCGCCGCACGATGCTTCCGAGTTCGAGAGCATCATACGGATTCAGCCTCAGCACCAGCCCGAACCGCCCGCGCAACGGAGCGCTGATCATACCCTGACGAGTCGTCGCGCCAATCGCGGTAAACCGCTTTATCTCCATCGAATGAGTGCGCGCACCCGGCCCGGTGCCGATCAGGATGTCCATCCGGAAATCCTCGAGCGCCGAGTAAATCATCTCCTCGATATCCGGTAACAGGCGGTGAATTTCGTCGATAAAAAAAACTTCGCGCTCGTTGATGTGCGTCAGAATGCCGCTCAGGTCCAGTTTCTTTTGCAGCACCGGTCCCGATGTCTGCTGAATCCCGACTCCCAGTTCGGCGGCGATAATTCCAGCCAGAGTCGTTTTGCCCAGGCCAGGCGGCCCATAGAGCAGCACGTGATCCATCGCCTCGCCGCGTTTCCGCGCCGCTTCGATCGCGATCGACAGATTCTCCTTGATCTTCGGTTGTCCCGCAAAGTCGGCAAGTTTGGTCGGCCGCAGAGCGGCTTCAAACTGCTTCTCCTCCTCGCGCAACGATGCTGAAACGATCCCCTGCTCTCGCATGAAGCTTTAGTTTACTAGCGCAGCAGCTTCAACGCCCGCCGGAACAGCGCGTCGAAATCGTTCGCTCCCTCCGCCGACCGGGCCTTCGCCACCGCCGCCTCCGCGGCGCCGCGCGTCGACCCGAAATTCATCAACGCCGAAATCGCGTCTTCCTCCGTCGCGTTGAAAACGCTTTTCGCGGGCGCTGTGCCCGGTGCCCGCGCCGGCATGCCGATCGAATCCAGTTTGTCCCGCAGCTCCAGCACCATTCGTTCTGCCGTCTTCTTGCCGACGCCCGGAATCTTCACCAGTTGATCCAGAGCCCCGGTCCGAATCGCCGTGATCAACTCCGGCGCTGCCAGCCCGCTCAGCGCCGTTACCGCAAGCTTCGGCCCGATGCCGCTCACGGAAATCAATTTCTCGAACAACGCCTTTTCCGCCGCGGAAAGGAATCCGAACAGCAACAGCGCATCTTCCCGCACATGCGTATGGATGTGCAGCGCGACCTCGGCTCCGATTGCCGGCAACGACGAATAGACCGTCACGGGAATCGTCACTTCGTAGCCGACGCCGTGCACGTCCACCACGACCGCATTCGGATTTTTTTCGAGCAGCGCCCCACGCAGATGAGAAATCATGAAGAATACAGAATAGTATGCGCCGCAGGTTCTTTGTTGACGAAGTGCGCAGTGGCCGCGCCGAAATTTCGGGCGACGATGCCCGCCACCTTACCCGCGTTCTCCGCGTCGAAGCCGGACAACGCTACGAAATATCCGATAATCACCATGTCTATCTCGCCGAAGTCGACGCCGCGCGCAAGGAGCACGTGACGTTTCGCACTCTGGAAAAACTCGCTGCACCCGCGCCCACCGTGCGGCTGGTGCTCTGCGCCGCGCTCATTAAGTTCGATCATTTCGAATGGATGATTGAAAAAGCCACCGAACTCGGCGTCTCCGAAATCGTCCCCGTCGAAACGATCCGCAGCGAGCGCGGCCTCGAACGCGCCGCGCACAAGCGCGTTGAACGCTGGCGCCGCATTGCGCTCGAAGCCAGCCAGCAGTCCCGGCGTGCGTTCCTCCCCGAGGTGTCGGAACCCGAGCCCCTCCGCGACGCGCTCGCGCGCGAGGCCACCTATAGGTTCGCTCTCGACGAAAATCCCGCGGCGCGTCCGATAAGCGCCGCGCTGCCGTCCGTGCGCGATCCGCAGGACACCGTCGCCATGTTGATCGGACCCGAAGGCGGCTGGACCGATGAAGAACGCGACCAGTTCACCGCCGGTGCGTGGTCCGCGGTCTCGCTGGGGCCGCTGATTCTTCGGGCCGAAACCGCCGCGCTCGCGGCATTGGCGATCGTCAATTCTGCCTGGCTGTTACACTAGAATTATTGGTTAATCGTCTCGTCTTTGAGAATCTGAAGCACCGCCCGGTGCGCACTCTGCTCAGCGCAATTTTGATAGGCGTCGGAGTCACCATGATCCTGTCGTTGGTCGGCGTGAGCCAAGGCGTCACCGGCGATATGGCGGCCCGCTCACGCGGTACCGGAGCGGACTTGGCGGTGCGCCCGTCCGGCAGTTCCTTATTCAACATGTCGGGCTCCACGATGTCCGATAAAGCCGTTGCCGTTATCCGCCGAGAGCCGCATGTCGCGCTCGCCACCGGCACTCTGATTCAGTCGGTCGGCCCTCTATTCATTTCCATCGCCGGAATTCACCTCGACGAGTTCAACGCCATGAGCGGCGGATTTCGCTACCTCAAGGGCGGCCCGTTCACCGGCCCTCACGAATTGATCGTCGATGAAGTGCAGGCGCGCACGGATCATCTGCATCCCGGATCGATCCTGGATTTCGGCAAAAAATGGCGCGTCACCGGCATCGTCGAGTCCGGCAAAATGGCGCGCATGTTCGCGCAGATCGAGCCTTTGCAGGAAGACTACGCGCAGACCGGAAAAATCAGCGTCGTATGGGTAAAAGTGGACGATCCGGCTAACATCCCGGCAGTGAAGGCTGCGCTCAAGGAAAAGTTCGGCGACGATTGCGTCTATTCGATGGATGAAATCACGTCGATTGTAACCGCCGACAATCTCCCCATGATCAAGAACTTCACAAGAGTCGTCATTGGAATCGCTGTCGTGGTCGGTTTCCTGGTCGTTTTTCTCTCCATGTACACTGCGGTGCTGGAACGTACGCGCGAAATTGGAATCTTGAAAGCGCTCGGCGCCTCGCCTGGTTACATTCTGGGAATGCTGCTCCGCGAAACCGTGCTGCTGGCGGCCCTCGGTTCCATCGTCGGCATTCTGATGACTTACGGTGCGCGAGTCCTACTGGACGCGTTCGCGCCGACCTTCCCGATGCTGATCGTCAAGATCTGGTGGCCCATCACCGCCGCCATCGCCATCACCGGTTCGCTGATTGGCGCGCTTGGCCCAGGTTTCAAAGCCGCGAAACAGGACGCCATTGAGGCGCTCTCCTATGATTGAGATTCGCGACCTCAAAAAGACCTACCGCTCCGGCGACGTCGATGTGCACGCGCTACGCGGCGTAAATTTATCGGTCGACAAAGGCGAGTTTTTATCCGTCGTCGGCCCCAGCGGCTCCGGTAAATCGACGCTGTTCAATATCCTTGGCGGTCTCACCCCGCCCACCTCAGGCTCGATTCATATCGACGGCCGCGATCTTCTCAAGATGACCGACCGGCAGCGGACCGAACTGCGCAAGAAAACCGTCGGCTTTGTGTTTCAGAAATACAACCTTCTGCCGACTCTCACCGCGGAAGACAACATCGCCATCGCGCGTGACATCGCCGGGAATAACACTGCGAACGATCCGCAGTTCGAGGAGATTTTGGATCTGCTCGGCATCCGGGACCGCCTGCATCATAAGCCCCGCGCCCTCTCCGGCGGCGAACAGCAGCGGGTCGCCATCGCCCGCGCCATCGTCAACCGCCCCGCCTTGCTACTGGCCGACGAGCCTACCGGTAATCTCGACAGTGAAAACTCCACCGCCGTCCTCGGCATCCTGCGCGACCTCAACGAACGCCTCGGTCAGACCATCCTCATGATCACCCACGATCCCGACGCCGCCGCCTATGGCCATCGCATCGTCCGTATGCGCGATGGCCGGGTAGTTGAATAGCCGGGAACTTTCCCGCGCCCGCGTTGTCTACACTGGCATGTTCGAGCAATCGCTTCTTCTCGACCACGCGGCAGGCAAGAAAACCGGGGCTTTGGCCGCATCTCTCACCGTTCAGACGCTTGCCGTCGGCGTCATGATCGCCATCCCTTTGATCTATAGCGACCGTTTGCCCGATATCCCGCGCTTCATCTCGCTCTCGTTCCCCGCACCCGCTCCTCCTCCACAGCCAATACCTGAGCGGGCCGTCGCATCCGCGTCTTCCTCGCGCGCGAACTTGAGCCTGCTGAAGGTCTATCAAGTGCCGCGGCGGATTTTAAGCCTTACCGAACTCCCTACCATCGATTCCGCAGAAGCACCGCCCTCCTACCGCGCCAGCGCTGATATCGGCGTTCCCGGTGGCACAGGCGCGCCCTTGCTGATGAACCAGTTCATCGCGGAAGCCATGCCGAAGCTGAAGCCTCGCGCTGCCGATCCTCCGAACGTCCCCGCGAAGCCGACAGTAGTCGGCGGCGACGTACAAGCCGCGAAGCTTCTCAAGAAAGTGATTCCCGCCTATCCGCCGCTGGCCCGTCAGGCGCGGGTCTCGGGCACCGTGCAACTCATCGGAGTCATCGCGAAGGACGGCACCATTCAACAATTGCAGGTGGTCAGCGGACATCCCCTGCTCGTCAAAGCCGCGCTCGACGCAGTGCGCCAGTGGATCTACCGTCCGACGCTTCTGAATGGCCAGGCGGTGGAAGTGATCGCGCCCATCGACGTGATCTTCAGTTTGTCAAACTGACTTTTTTCCACTTCTTGCCCGTCCGTACGGAATATGTGCCCGCGGGCGGGCTCCACTTGAGCGCCGTATAGCGCACGCCATCGATCTCGACGGCCCCGGCTTTGACCAATCGTTCGGCTTCGGTTCGCGTCGGCGCGGTTCCCAGCTCAACCAGCATTTGCGGAACGCGAATCTCGCGGGGCGATCCGTAGCTAACAGTCACGATATCCTCCGGCTCACCGCCCTGCCGCACCTCGCGATCGAAATCTTCCCCCGCTTGTTTCGTCTCGGCCGCCGAATGAAAATTTGCAACGATGCGCGCCGCCAGTTCCATCTTCACCGCCATCGGCTCCCGCGATTTCATCGCCGCGATGTCACTGAGCGACGCGTCGGTTAGCAATTCCCAGTACCGCCACATCAGCTCATCGCTGATGCCCATGATCTTCCGGTACATCACCTTCGGCGCTTCCGTAATGCCGATGTAATTTCCCTTCGACTTCGACATCTTCTCCACGCCGTCCGTGCCTTCCAGCAGCGGCACCGTTGCGACAATCTGTGGCGCCTGCCCGACGTCCCTCTGCAATTCGCGCCCGACGAGAAGATTAAATCTCTGATCTGTTCCGCCCAACTCCACGTCGCATTTGAGAATCACCGAATCGTAGCCCTGCGCCAGCGGATACAGCAGTTCATGCATCGAAATCGGCGTGTTTTCTCGCAATCTCTTCTCGAAATCGTCGCGCTCCAGGATTCTCGCGACGGTATATTTCGCGCACAACCGGACGATGTCTTCGTACTTCAGCGGCTCCAGCCACTCGCTGTTGAATCGCAGCTCCGTTTTTTCGCGATCGAGAATCTTGAAAACCTGCGCCTTGTACGTCTCCGCGTTCCGATTCAGCTCCTCCGTCGTCATCGGCGGACGAGCGGAGTTGCGCCCCGTCGGGTCGCCGATTAAACCTGTCATGGTGCCGATCAAGAAAATCACCGTGTGCCCCTGATCCTGAAAATGTTTCATCTTTCGCAGCAGCACCGTGTGCCCCAGGTGCAGATCAGGAGCCGTCGGATCGAAGCCCGCCTTGACGCGCAGCGGCCTTCCCGTCTTGAGCGATTTCTCCAGACGATCCTTCAGCTCCTCCTCCCGGATGATCTCCGAAAATCCCTTCCTGATGTATGCGAGTTGTTCAGCTACCGGAGCGAAGTTCACAACCCCATTGTAAAAGGTGTGGCGGCGATAAATGACTCCGAGTTATTGCCCCTGGCGTCAGAGTCGGTGTGAAAACTCCCGTGCTGACCGCTCCCGGTGGTCGCGGCTCCATATCTCGATGAATTCCTAAGGCACGAAATAGAGCCGCGACTTTCAGGAGCGGTTGAATTCCGACTTTCACACAGGCTCGTCAGCCAGGGGATTCGCCGCTAGCCAAATGAGGCGCCCATCATTCTGCACCCCGCCGGGATTGATTCTCTTACACTCTAGAGGATGCCCTTTGAGAATCATCTGAAGCTGTCCGTCGCTGAACGCCACGCCGACGGGGTCACCGTTCACTTCCCTCTTGCGCCGGAATTCATCAACTCCCAGGGCGTACTGCACGGAGGCATCACCGCCACCATCGCCGACGAAGCCGCCTGGCACGCCATCGAAAACCACTTCGGCAAGCCGACCAATTGCACCACTACCGAACTCAAGGTCAACTATCTGCGCCCCATCCTCGGCGAAAAGGCCGTCGCCCGCGCCTATCTCGTCCGCGCCGGCAAAACCCTCTGCGTCTCGCGCGTCGACATTCTGGACGACGCGAATCAGCTCGCCGCCATCGCTATCGTCACCTACATGCTTCTATAGAACGAGCCACGCCGCGAGCGCCGCGAATTTGTGATCCTGCCGCCACGGCGGCCCCGTCACCCTGCCCAGGTCGTTCAGCCCGCGAATGAGATCGGCGGCCGGAATTCGAAACTCGCTCGCGGCGAGATCGAATAGCTCCTTCTCCCTGATTCGACGGACGCGCAGCCCGCAGGATTTCGCGGCGTGGATAACAATCTCGCGAAAAAACTCGCCTTCCGCCGTGTGAATCGCCGCGTGAGAATTGAGCGTCGCCTCCAGCGTCGGCGCCGGCCGGCCGGATCCAGTAAGCACCGCGCAGCTTTGCACTAGATCTCCGCCGATCCGCTTGATCGCTGTTTCCAATGCCGAAGAGGCAAGCGCTTCTGACGCTTCCCGGCAGTCGTTCAAGAAATCGCCGGCGCCGGCCAAACCCAGGTCGCGCGCCGCATGATACGGCTGTGCCGTGTCCGCGATTTGAAGCCGCTGCCGGTCGACGATTACTGGCCGATGCGGTGAACCTGCCACCGCGACCAGCATCGCCCATCCGGAATGGACCCGGAATCCAATCGCGGTTTTGCGCGACGTCACCATCCGATTACAAAACCAGCACCACCCGCCCCAGCACCGCGCCCCTCTTCATCTCCTCAAACACCTCCGGCAACGCCTCCAGCGCGCGCGTCTCGACGTGACACCGGATCGGAAACTTCTGCACCAGTTCGAACATTTCCTTCAAATCCTCGCGAGTCCCCACCGCCGACGCCACGATGCGGGTTTCGCCCGACACCATCGCCACCGCCGACACTTTGAACGGCTCGTTCGGCATCCCCACCACGGCCAGCGTGCCTCCTTTTTTCAAAACCCGCAGCGCCGTTTCATAGGCTGCCGCGCTGGCCGACGTCACCAGCGCCACATGTGCCCCTCCGATCGACCGCACCCTTTTCGGCACTTGTTCCGTCGCCGCATTCACCGTCCACTCCGCGCCCAGCGACCGCGCCAGTTCCAGTTTTTCCTCCGCGATATCCACCGCGCAAACTTGCGCGCCCATCGCGTGCGCGATCTGCACCGCCAGGTGTCCCAGTCCGCCCACGCCGAACACCGCGACCCGCTCGCCCTTCGCGATTCCCGAGTTTTTCAGTGCCTTGTAAACCGTCAGCCCGGCGCACAATAGCGGCGCGGCTTCTTCCGCGCTCAACGAAGAAGGCAATTTCGCGACGTGCGATGCCGGAGCCTTCACGTACTCCGCGAATCCTCCGTCCACTGTGCATCCCGTGATTTTCTGCTTGCCGCACAGCGTTTCGCGTCCCGCCCGGCAGTACTCGCACTCGCCGCACGTCCAATGCAACCAGGGCACGCCCACGCGGTCGCCGATTTTGAAACGGCTCACGCCTTCGCCCAGCGACGCCACGACACCCGCGATCTCATGCCCACCGATCAGCGGCAGTTTCGTGATGGGACGAAGCATGTCCCAATCGCCCATCGCCAGGTGCAAATCGGAATGGCACACGCCGCACGCCTGCACTTTCACCAGCACCTCGCCAGGACCAGGCGCGGGCGTCTCCACCACCTCCATCGCGATCGGTCCCGCGAATTCGCGCAACAGTGCGGCTTTCATGCGATGGTTCGCCCTCCGTCGATCACAATCGTCTGTCCGGTGATCCACCGCCCCGCGCGCGATGCTAGAAATACAGCAGCTCCGGAAATATCCTCCGGCTCGCCTAACCTTCTTAGCGCCGTGCGATCCTCCGATCCCCTTCGCAACTCCGGATCCTCCCAAAGAGCACGGGCAAAATCGGTCTTCACCAGCCCCGGTGCGATACAATTCACCCGGATGTTATCCGGCCCCCACTCAACCGCCAGATTCCTCGCCAGTTGCATGTCCGCTGCCTTCGAAAGGGTGTAGATCCCGAGAATCTCCGTGCCTTTCAATCCCCCGATGCTCGACACAATAATGATCGTCCCGTCGCGTCGCGCCGCCATTTCCGGGCGCACCAGATTCGCCAGCCACAGATTACTGCGAACATTCGTCTCCATTACCTTGTTGAATACTTCATCGGACAACCCGGTCAGCGGCCCGTAATAAGGATTAATCGCTGCGTTGCATACCAGCGTGTCGATCTTTCCCCATTTCTCCCGCGTCTTGGCGATCAGCGCCTCGCAATCGCCGCGCCGCCCGATATGGCACGGAATCGCGATCGCGTCATGCCCCTCTCTCACGATCGCCGCCGCGACTTCTTCGCATGCGTCGGCCCTGCGGCTCGAGATCACCACCTTCGACCCCGCCCTCGCCAATTCCTCCGCGATCGCCCGCCCGATTCCCTTGGTCGACCCGGTTACGACCGCAACCTGGCCCGTCAAATCAAACATTATTTTTTCCTCGTCGCGGAAAACGTGCCCTGCGGTTGATAAAACACCAGATCGTCGCCCTTGAATTCCACGCTATATCCATTCAGCTCTTTAATATTGAACTTCGTCCCACGCACCGGAACTAAATTGTAAACCGGTTGCCCCGGCATCGTCAGCGTCAGCGCATTGTCGCCCTTCATCGCCACCACCGCTGTAATCGGACCGCGCTGAAACTCGCCCGTCAGCGGCTGCAAGAACGTCTTCTGCGTCATGCTCCGGTCCCCCAGCTTGACGAACGTAATGTCCTTCAGCGTCGATTCGAACGGAATCCCCAGCGAATCGATGTCCCCCGCCAGGTTGGTGTGAAATTGCACCTTCTCCTGCGAGAACGGATTCGCGTCGTCCTTCGGCACTTCAAATATGTCGTAGTGAAAATGCGTCAGCACTCCGCCCATGCCGTGATAATCCAGCTTCAGCGCTCCTCCTGCCTGCTCGATCTTCACGATCCCATATCCCGGATGCTCATACTCGCCCGCATATTCGCCCAACTCGTGCGATGGATGCGTCCCCGTCTTCTGAATCGTGTAACCTTTCTGCTTCGCCTCAGCCTCGGAAGCCTTGGTCATCGCGCGCTGCTGCTTCACGCGAGCCGTCCAGTCGATTTGATCCATCCCCAGCATCCTGTCCCACACGTTGTACGCCACCACCGCCGGCAGAGGGCTCCCGTTCTGATTGGTCAGGATCACGAGGCCGAGTTTGTCGTCCGGCAGAAACGCCACCAGCGCACTGAACCCGTCAATGTTGCCGCCGTGATGCACGAATTTATGCCCCCGGTAGCTGGTCACGAAAAATCCCATGCCGTAGGCGAGATCGCCCAGTTCCTTATCCGGCGACGGCGCGGCGATCGCCATCTGCGGAATCATCATCTGCATCTCGTTCGTCGCCGACACCACTCCTTTGCCCTTCGCCATGTGCATCATCACGTACTTGGTCATGTCCTCGATGTTCGAATTGATCGACCCCGCCGGCCCAATCGCATCGATATTGCGAAACGGCATATCGACCACGACATCGTTCACGACCTGATATCCCAGCGAATAATCCGCCGACTTCTGCGAATCCGTCACCGAAAAATTCGAGTCCTTCATCCCCAGCGGCTCGAAAATCGACTTGCGCACCAGTTGCTCCCACGTCGTGCCCGCCACGTGCCCGGCCAGATAACCCGCCGTCATGAACATCAGATTCTGATACTGAAACGTAGTTCGAAAATCCTTGTTCGGCTCCAGATACCGCAGCCTCTCAAACAACTCCTGCCGCGAAAACGGAGAGTTGTACCACATCAAATCGTGACGAGGCAGCCCGGACCGGTGCGTCACCAGGTCGCGCGGCGTCATCCGTTCGGTCGCGAACTGGTCCCACATCCGGAAGTCCGGCAGATAATCGCGCACCGGCTTGTCCCAATCCAGCTTCCCCTGGTCCACCAGCGTGCCCATCGCCGTCACCGTGAACGATTTCGTCGAGCTCCCGATGGCGAACAACGTCTTCTCCGTCACCGGCAGATTCTTCTTCACGTCGCGCAGTCCGTAGCCCTTCGAAAGAATCACCTTGCCGTCCTGAATCACCGCGATGGCGAACCCGTCGCACTTCCAGTCCTGCAATTCCAGCTTGGCGAAGTCGTCGAAGCCGTCAAGTTTTTGCGCCGCTGCTAGCGTCGCCGCGGCGGCATCAAGAGGACTAATTTTCGCAACATGAACGAATCCTATCACGGTGTAAACTGGTCCTCATGCGAGTTTCCCGAACCCTGGTTATTCTCTTGACGGCCGCTTCCCTCTGGGCCCAGCCCGCGCGCCGCCCGCTGAAACTGGACGACCTTGCCAAACTGCGCGAAGTGCGCGACCCCCAGTGCTCGCCCGACGGCCAGTGGGTCGCCTACACCGTCTCCATCATCGACGCGAAAGAGGATAAATCCAGCGGACACGTCTGGATGATCAGCTACGATGGCAAGACCGACCGCCAAGTCACCTCCAGCACCGACAGCGAATCCTCCCCGCGCTGGAGCCCCGACGGAAAATATCTCTCCTTCACTTCCTCGCGTCCCGGGAAAGCCAAAGGCAGCCAAGTCTGGCTCCTGCCGCGCGCCGGCGGCGAAGCCATGCAGTTGACCGACGTGAAGGGCCGCCTGCAAGCCTACGAATGGTCTCCCGATTCCACGAAGCTCGCGCTGGTCGTCGGCGATCCCGATCCCGACGCCGAGCCGGGCGACGCTCCCGCCAAGCCCAAAACACCTAAGCCCATCGTCATCGACCGCTACAAATTTAAGCAGGATGTGCAGGGTTACCTGCTCAGCGGCCGCCACAGCTTCATCTATTTGTTCGATATCGCCACGAAAAAACTCGACCGCCTGACCACGCAAAAATCTTCGGACGAAGCCGGCCCCGTCTGGTCGCCCGATGGGAAATGGATCGCCTTCACCAGCAATCACGATCCGGATTCGGACCGCAATCCCGAAGCGCAGGTCTACGTCGCCGAAGCCAAGCCCGGCGTCGCCGAAAAAGCGCTCACGAAGAACGATATCCGCGCCGGCCGCTCGCGCCTCGAATGGTCGCCCGACGGAAAATGGATCGCGTTCCTCATTGGCGACGAGAAAAAATACAGCGCCTACGGCATGGAGCGCCTCGCTATCGTACCTGCCGACGGCAGCTCCGCGCCCACAATGATCAAAGCCTCCAAGGACCTCGACCGGGGCGTTTCCTCCCCGCACTGGAGCCCTGACGGCAAATCGTTAACGGTTCTCGTGGCCGACGACCGCAACGTCTATCCCGTCCGCGTCCCGGTTTCCGGCGGCAGCGCCGAACGACTAATGTCGACACCAGTCGTCGTATCGAGTCCGACGCACGCCGCCGAATGCGCGGCTGTGTTGTCCGGCGGCGACTCGAAGCACAACGAAATTTACGCCGTGCAAGGCGGCGCCCTCCGCCAGCTCACCCATCAAAACGACGAGCTCTTCGCCGAACTCGAAATCCCTCCCACTGAAGACGTCAACTTCAAAAGCAAGGACGGCACCGACGTCCACGGCCTGCTGACCTATCCCGTCGGCTACGTTAAAGGAACTAAAGTCCCCCTCCTGCTCCGCATCCACGGCGGCCCCAACGGCCAGGACGCCCACCAGTTCAGCGTGGAGCGCCAGGTCTTCGCCGCCAACGGCTACGCGGTTCTCGCCGTGAATTATCGCGGCAGCGCCGGTCGAGGCCAGAAATATTCCTACTCGATCTTCGCCGACTGGGGTCACTACGAAGTCGAGGACCTCCTCGCCGGCGTCGATCACGTCATCAAAATGGGCGTCGCCGACCCCGACAAACTGGGCGTTGGCGGATGGAGCTACGGAGGCATCCTCACCGACTACATCATCGCCTCCGACCATCGCTTCAAAGCCGCCACCAGCGGCGCCGGCACGGCCTTCACCGTTTCCTTCTACGGCACCGATCAGTACATACTGCAATACGACTACGAAATCGGTCCGCCCTGGACCGCGAAGGGCTGGGAGACCTACGTCAAAATTTCCTACCCCTTCCTCCACGCCGACCGCATCACGACGCCCACGTCTGTTCCTGGGAGGCGAGCGCGATTTCAACGTCCCGGTGCAAGGCGGCCAGCAGATGTACCAGGCTCTCCGCAGCCTGGGCATCGCGACCCAGCTCGTCATTTACCCGAACTCGTTCCACGGTATCACGCGTCCCAGTTACATCATGGACCGCTACCAGCGCTATCTCGACTGGTACGCCAAATACGTCCTCAACAAACCGACCAAAGCGCCGGTCACCACGTCCGCCGAACGCTAGCGCGGCCGCTAGGTAAGCAGCGACCCGATAGTCCGCGCCGGATTCTCTCCATCCGCGCATCGGCTCAGCGCATCGCAAATTGCGTCGATCTGCCCCACGGTCAAGTTCTCAATCGGCGTCGCCAGCAGAGTCGTCAGAATCGCCGCCGTCAAATGCGGCGCGACGGTGTGCGTTACGGTCTTAGTTCCAGAAGTAGTTGCGGCCATCGTTCTATCTCCTTGCCGAATTGTAAGCGTGAGCGCACCTCGCCGCGGCCCTTGAATCGCCTAACTCGCTCAAAGAAACAACTTAAAAGTTTCGGCTTACCGGTCTACGCGACAGCGCGTGTATCATTAGGTCGAGGCGCGTACTGCTTTTTTGGACCCTGCAATGGAAGTAGATCTCCTCGGGCAATATTCACGCGAGCTGGCAAAGCGAATCGTGCGTAGCGCGATGACACCTGCGCTCTGGCTCTGCTGCTTCGGAGTTGCTTGCTGGATCGCTGCGTATCTCTTCAGTTTTAGGCCCGTTCTCGAGCCCCTGTGTATCCCACTCGCCATCGCCGGCATGGCGCCCTTGGCTCTCGCCTGCTGGGCCTATGTTTACTTCGCGCTCAAGAAGCCCGACAAGCTTCAATCCGAGGAATATCAGCTCCGTCAATTGGCTTTGACTATAATAAAGAAAAGCGCTCCGTTGCAGGTGGTCGATCCAGCCGAGCGTCGCTAGAGTCGTCAACCCTGTTGACGAGCGTCATTGGTGCAGCCGAGGAAGACTCATGATCGTATCTACGTATCGTTGCTTCTTGGTTGGGTACAACTGGATCATCGGCCCTTCCGTCCAGGAGCTCACCGGATTCTTCGACACCCGGGCGGAGATCGTAAACTGGTACGGCATTCTACCCGGCCAAATATTTGCTATCTCAGCCCTAGACGCTCGGACGCTCAATCAGCTGATTGGCAACAGGTTCCCACTGGGATTTTTTATAGTTGCGCAGTTGGATCCCAACGCCACGGATGGCTGGCTGCCCGAGGAGGCGTGGAGCTTCATCAACCAGCCGCAGCCAAGTCTGGCCGAGTCTCTGGCGCGGAATCTCATGAAGACGTCGTCGCGATAGGGTCACTCAGGCCAGCGTGTTAATCGATCCGACGCGCCCGCTTCATAATCCGCGATCGCTCGCGTCCTGCTTCAGGATGTAACCCAATTCGTCCACGCCTTCCAGCAAACAGTGCTTTGAGAACGCGTCGATGGGAAATTCGACCGCCGTTCCATCCGGCAGCGTCAAGGCTTGCGAAGCCAGGTCGATCGTTACCACCGCACCGGGCGTTGGTGAGCACGGGCACTGCATTCGAGCCGCGCCGTTTGGGTTGGAGAGGCGGATAGACTTCTGCTACTCTGCTAGCACTTCTTAAAACAAGGAAATCTTCAAAAGATGCGATACCCCGAGCTGTTCACTGTCACGACCACGTTGCTATTCTATTCGTCCTCCCGCTTTCGGCAGCCGACAAAAGCAAAACCAACGCAAACTCTTCCGACGCCAACAAGCCCTCTTACGAATTGCCACAGCCAGCCAAAGAAAACCTCGATTACCACATGTATCAGCAGATCCGGATCGAAGGTTTGACCCCACTCGCATGTGATGGAATACGCCTCCGCGCTGATGGATGGGATTGGTCCGCGGCTGACCGGATCGCCGAATCTGAAGCGAGCCAACGAATGGACGCGCGATCAGCTCGCCGCCATGGGTTGCAGCAACGCGCACCTCGAAGATTGGGGCGAATTCGTCCTGGCTCCGCACTGCGCCAACTGCTCCTTCGCCTCCGTCCGTCAAGTTCCGCAAGATCCCTGTGCCGTTATCCTTGCGCCCGAACAGACGGATATACCATCGCTCCATCTCGAAGGCTTGCTGCTCATCTGCCCAATACTGGATGATGATTCGCGCGTCGGCATCTGGCCTCGCAATGTTCCGGTTGGTCGAGAATGCGCGGTCGCCGCTGCCCTTGCCAACGTAGTAGGGGTGTGCCGTTTTGGCGCAGGTATAGATAGGTGTAGAACTTGTCCTGCATAGATGTTGTGGCGTTCTTTAAGTGGGGAATGTGTGAAGCGAGGAAGGTGACTTACGAAGCGGGCCGGTCATCTTAGAGGAATGACTGCAACCCATCGGCGACGTAGCCATCCGGCTTCGGTGCGATTCTGGCCACCGCCGTATGCTGCAGTTCTCCGGCTAGCTCAAACCACCGCTGCGCAGCCAAGGGCAAGCTGGGTCGTCTTGCGCTTGGCTCCGCTAGGAGTAAAGCCTCGTGGCCTAAAGTCAGCTTGTCGAATTGGGCTGGGTCCTTGGCTCTGAGCTGGTCGCCTAGCTCGCGAAACACGTCGCGGTATCGATCGGCTTCCTGGTAAATATCGTGAGACAGCGTGGTAGCCCATACAGCCTGCAACCAAAATAACCGCTCGCGAATTGCCGTGAGACGAGTAACGAGATCCTCGACCGAGGCGTCTGCGGGCTTCACTGGCTCCGGCGCTGGCACTGGTGTCTCCTCCATTGCCCCGGCGATCGCGTCGGGCAAATCGTCTAACCCAGACTCGGCCAAGCGCCGCGCACTCGTACGTTCACGAGCAGCACGCGCATAACCTCGACGCTTCTCCAAACGAAGCTCGGCCTTGAGTTTATCTGCTTTTTGCTTAGCAATGAGCTGCCGTAGTAACCCCGACATTCTAGATCCCTAGCGCATTGTCCTGCGCTTGTGTCTCCACCGCCTTGGCCTTGCTCTTGCGGAACGCCTTGCGGAATGCGATCTCCTGGACGTAGCGCATTGTTGCGATTGCTTTCAGCTTAGAGGGAACAGGAGTGACGCGTGTCGCGGTCTCGGCAAGCAACCGTCTCAGAACACACAATGGCGCGTGTGGGATCTGTCTAAGCGCTTCGATCCGTAACTTTGTCGGGGCCTTGTCATCCTCAAGGACTCGGATTAGGGCTTGTCGGGGGCTGATAAACTTACTCATTGATTCCGTTTCCGCTGGAGTAAAGCAACGTTGTAATCCGCTAGTAAGGCGTCAGTGCGTGCTTCCTGGGTGATCTGGTTATGTTTCACATCACGTCTGTAATCTACGGCCTTCGAAAAGATGACTCGTTCAAGAATGGCGCGGTCAGCGGGAGGCGCGCTTGCGTGGATGGTCAACAGCTCATCAAAGACTACTCCGCGCTAGATCAGACTGTGTTTGGCGACGCATCCGCGTGAGCCGAGCGGGCCGTGATTCGTCAATCATGCGGTGCAATTCTACCAACGCTTTCCGTTTCTGGTCGTCGCTTCTCCTCTGCCACGCGCCACTCTGCAGCAAGCGACCTACGCGCTTGTACAGCTCCTGTCCCTCTTCTTGGGCAAATTGCTGCCGCTCGGCATCTGTGAGCTGGGTCGGTTTGCCGCGCCACTTGATTTGTGTTGGCGGCTGCGGAGTCGAGATCCCTAATCGAGCCATCTCGTCAACGACGGGATCATATTTCGCGGTCGAAAATGGAAACGGATTTCCGCCTCCAAATGCGCTCGGGTCACGCTGCACTAATCGACCGGCGATGTCTACGATCGGCGGGGCTGCCTGGGTCATACCCGGAATCCTGGATTGGATCGCTTGTGCTGCTGTCTGCGGACGGCGAATCGTCGGATCGATGGTCTCCGCGATGTTAGCGAGTCCGGCAGGGATGAGAGAACCGGCTTCACGATTAATGAAGCTTCGTGCGATGCCCGAGGTAGGGTCGTGGACACTTTGGAGCAGATTACTGAGGGTCCCGAGCAGCGGAAAATCGTCCAGGTTGCGCGCGATGTGCTTGACGGCGCTGTCGGCCTTCGATTGGCTCACAGTCTCGGAGTCGCCGTGCTGCATTCCGTGTACTGCATCAGCAATCATTCCGGCAGCCAAGCCGACTGGTTCGAATCTGTGAATTGAGTAGTACCTATCGCCGATTTTCAGACTGTAGGGTTGCCAGCCCGTGGCTCTGAGGGTTTCAGCTTTGCGATAGTCAGTTGGTCCGCCTCCGGTAATATTTCCATTCAGCGCCAGATAAGCAATGGCCGCAGAGATGGAAGAGCCTAAAACGCCACGCGCCAGCGCGTCAGCGTCACCTTTTACGAAGCCATTTAGTAATTCGTAGGGTGTCGCGGACGTGACGGCAGCCTTGAAGAGATTGACCGGAGTTTTATAAAAAGGTGCGAGCCAGCGACCGGGCGCGACGCTCTTCAGCGATTCCGGCAGCCACTCTGCCTTCGGTTTCCACGCGATCACATTCCCCACAGCCTTTCCAAGTTGGCCGAGTTCCGACTGGAACGTATTGCGCAGAGCCAAATTGTGCGCAGCCTTAGACATCTCCTCCGTAGGGTGATGTGCAAGGTATTCCTGCCGCGCATGAAATGCGTCGCCTTCGAGTCCCTCCGCGATGGCCTGACGGGCTGCGAGTGAGTTGACCTCACCGAAGTAGTTGGACGCATATAAGAGTGAGGTCATGCGGCTCATGGATTCCTGGGGCGAACGGATCACGCTGCCCAGCGGTCCTTTAATGGCTTGCTGTCCGACGCGCTCAAAAACGGGAGAGC
Organism: Bryobacterales bacterium; assembly: GCA_963749245.1. Lineage (GTDB taxonomy): Bacteria > Acidobacteriota > Terriglobia > Bryobacterales > Bryobacteraceae > Palsa-187. The sequence goes on along the minus strand of CAVVNE010000013.1, from coordinate 2,938 downwards.
CTTCAAGTTGAAATTCTCCGGACAAAATGGGCTTGGCGTGCTCGGCTAGCGCTTGCGCCGTGCCTTTGGCGTAGTACCAGCTCTCGGCAGTGAACCTGTCCGGTGAATCTTTAAACTTCGCAAGACCACCAGCGATTGCCTTCGGCAGTGAACCTGTTCCGGTGAATCTTTGAGACTTCGCAGAGACCACCACATGCCTTCTGCGCCGGTAGGCTTGATACTGGCGAATCCCCGCTCGAACGGCAATGTCCGTCCGCAGTTTTCGGCGGTTTTTGATCTGTTCTTCATGCGCGAGACATCCGCAAGAACGAACGCCGCCGTTTTGGAGAACGTCAGCTCAGACCTGCTTCACCTCGCACACAGGCATAGGCAGACCAGTACACATCTACTACGTCACCACGACGGAGGAGCCCGTCAAGCGGCCAAAGGTTCGATTGATAGATTCTTTGAGCATGAACGAGAGTTCGCCAAGGAAGAGGCAATGACTACCTGCGACGGAGCAGACCTCGGTTAACGCCGGTCCCTGGTCGGTTCGCCCCAGGTTCTGGGCGAAAGTGCGAAAGTGTTCCGCGCGGAACATTTTTAGTTCGCAATGCGGACGAAGGGGTGGAAAAGGAAAGATGTAAGAGGGCCTGGTTTGTCTGGAATGTCCCGGTAGGCCGTCAGGCACAAAGATCGCTCAAAACTAGGCCGTCTGTCGCGGGATGAATTGAAACCTGCGGCGAGCGTTGCTGCCTGTCCCGGCTTATCTGCCTCTTCCTTTTGACCCCGGCTAGCTTGAGAGCGATCTTCACCTGGTCGGGCCTCGTTGGATCGAAGCCGAGACATCCCTCGGCGTCACCGTTCTCGATAGCCGCATACCGGCTGCGAACCAGTGCGCGATTGTTTCCGCAGAAGATGGGCGCGCGGCTTGGTCGGCTGGCATGATGTGACGTGACGGCCGCTCACTCTCATTCCATTCGTAGATATGGCTCTCGTCGTGAGTGCCAGAACTGTATGTTTCCGTGCCGTCGTGGAACATCGCCGAACCTTGAGTCTGTATTTCTCCGCGAAGTCAGTGATGCTCATTATGCCAACACTCCCGGTGCCTTGATCGATCTTCACGTATTCCCAGAGGGATGATCGAGTGAGCCTGGAGAACTTCTTCATCCGAAGGTCGTTTGACTCACGCTCGCTCGGTGGCTGCGCTTCGGGGCGTTGAAACCGGTCCAGTGTTTCCTGGCGCTCGTAACTGGCCTCACGCTGCCTTAAGGTCTGCCAAGCCTGTGTTAATAGGTTGAACGTCAAAGGTCGCCCGGCTGCGTAGCGCAGCAGGAAGGCGCGCCGCTCTTCGCTGGGACTATAGTCAAGGGTCGCGGTTTCAAAGACAAACATCACAGCCGTGTCGAGTGCCCCGCGATAGTCCGGGTCATTGAGTACGTCGATGGAAGGCGAATCGTCGTCGAGCGCATACTGGATATACTGATCGATGGCCTTCTCGACATAGCCACCTTGGGCTAGACGCATTACATGCAATCTTTCGCTGTCAGATAGATTCCGAGCCTCACCGGCAGGTACTTCGAGCAAACCCTCGCGATCAAGGGCTGCATAGGTAGCGGTCAGATTACCGACTGTCCAGAATCCCATGTCAAGCAGCGCGTCAACCTGCTCTTCGATGGTGCCTTCTTGTTGAGCGGCACTGAGCGCATTGAAAGATAGTGTACCGACGATGGCTTCATAATTAGCCTGCGTGGGGATATATCGAGGGCAAGCCCGCTTGAACTCTTGTGCAATCGCCTCTCCGCGCCTGTCCCTCACTTCATCTCGGAAACCCTCGTGTCCAAGGTCGCTGCCGACCTGCTCAAGCGCTGCCGTGTCGGGGTCTTCGACAAATTTCCGGAGTGCGGCTGCCGAGGCAGAGAGAGCCGTGTCACGCCAATCCTTGGCAAAGCGTCCATCGTCACGGGACGTTTCCGGGGGCGGAGGTTGCAAGGCAGGAAATTGTGAAAGGTCGAGTTGGCCAAACGCGCTATCCGTCCACGCTGACTCGCGCTCGATTATCGCCTTCTGTTGTTCTGGGGTCATGGTCATGGGGAAAGTCTCCGGCTTTAGGCTGCTGCTGGCGCTTGACAGAACACGTACTCGGTCGTCAGCGTGTTCGGGGTCGAAGCCCAGTCTGCGGTGAAAGTGAACATATACATCGACCCTGCTGAGGGTGTGTTGGTGGTGATCGTCTCGACGACTGTTCCATCGATTAAAAAGTTAGCCGACGTGGGAGTGTAGTTGATTTGCAATTTCTGGCGACCGGTAGTGGCGGATATTCCCGTATCGATCTGAGTATAGGAGACTCCATTTCCGGCCAACACTGACCAGGTACTTGCTGCTTGCGGGATCACGAAGGCAACCGTGTTCCCTGTCGGCGGACCAATTAGTGAATTAAAACCAGAAACCCACGTATTATTGTCCACCAGACCCATGGCGGTAACTGTGAAACTGGGGCCTAGGACACAGACAGCCGTGGTCTCAAACACAAAGCTTCGACCACCGAAGAACTGGGTATTCCCGTATTGATAACGCCTTCCCAGGAACTCAATGGCGTAGTCCGACGAGGCCGTCGGAGACACGTTTGCTGTGGTAGCTCCGCTGTCTAGTGCCTCGATGGTATCCTGACCTGAGACAAAGGGCGAACCAGTACTCGGACCAGGTGACCATAATACTGTTTTCGTTGTCGCAGGCGTCGTAGCTCCGGTCGCAGCAATCAGGATCTCTCCGCCACCTTCATCGGTCAGGGTGATATCGGTTCCAGCAGTCAGATTCTGAATATTCTGCGACGCGTTATTGACGCCGTTGGTTTGTAGCAAAAGTGAGCCTACGGGCGCACCGGCAGATCCACTGAATGGAGGATTGTTTGGCACCCACACGCCCACGTCAAACGGAGATGGAGTAGAAGCTACGGTCT
>CAVVNE010000012.1:0-22354 GCA_963749245.1 Bryobacterales bacterium | reverse complement strand
CATCACGGCGGTGCGGGAAGCGGTGGGCGACAAGGTCGATCTGCTGATCGAAGGGCATTGCCGCTTCAACGTCGCAACGGCGGTGGAGTTTGCGATGGCGATGCACCATCTGCGGCCGGCTTGGTTCGAGGAGCCGGTGCCGCACACAAATACGATGGCCATGGTGGAGGTCGCGAGACGGAGTCCGGTGCCGGTGGCGACGGGCGAGAGTCTTTCGAGCAAGCAGCAGTTCGCGGATCTGCTGCAACACAACGCCGTGAGTATACTTCAGCCGGAGCCGTTGAACCTGGGCGGATTGTTCGCCACGCGCAAAATCGCCGACATGGTGGACGCGCACTACGGCGTTATCGCGCCGCATAGCGCGCAGGGGCCGATTTGCTCGGCGGCGTGCGTGCAATTGAACGCGTCGCTGCCGAATTTCTTCATTCACGAAATTTTCGACGAGTTTAACGAGCCCTGGGAGAAGCACATCGTCACTCACCCTGTCGAAGTTGTCGACGGTTACATAAGTGTGCCGGAGGCGCCCGGCCTGGGGACCGATCTGAATCTCGAGGAGATCGCGAAGCACCCGTATCGGCAGGAGAATTCGCTGCCGTTGTTTAAGCCGGGGTGGGAGAAACGGTCGCGGTAGGCGAGCCGGGTCCCCAGCATGACCGCTCCCGATGGTCGCGGTTCCATTAAGCCGTTGATAACAGGTGCTGCCGACATGGAACCGCGACCATCGGAAGCGGTCAATCTTGCTTTTTCATCATCTTGCTAGAGAATTGCTACGCTGGACAGATTGAACAAGCTCTACTACGGCGACAATCTCACGGTCCTCAAGAACTGCTTCGATGACGAGAGCGTGGACCTGATCTATCTCGATCCACCTTTCAACAGCCAGGCTACGTACAACGTCCTTTTCAAGAGCACGGCCGGCGAGCAGTCGCGCGCGCAGATCGAAGCGTTCGGGGACACCTGGCACTGGGGCGACGAAGCGGAGCTGGCGTTCGACGGCGTGATGACCAGCGGAAACAGCGATGCGGCGGAAATGTTGCGCGCCATGCGGTCGTTCCTGAAGGAGAACGACATGATGGCGTACCTGTCGATGATGGCCGTAAGGCTTTTGGAGCTTCGGCGTGTACTCAAGCCTACTGGTAGCCTGTACCTGCACTGCGACCCGACCGCGAGCCACTATCTAAGAGTGGTGATGGATGCCGTTTTCGGGGCAACCAACTTTCAGGGCGAAATCGTCTGGAGGAGGACGGCAGCGCACGTCGGCGGTCGCAGATGGCCACGTCTGCACGATGTAATTCTGGCTTACGCCAGCGAAGTCGACTCGGCTCGGTTTCACCCCCCTAAGGTAGAGGCTGATGCAGGGTGGGTTGAAAGGGAATACAGGTTCGAGGACGAACTTGGCCGCTACAGCGTAGACAACTTGACCGGGGCCGGGACCACCAAGGGGCCAAGCGGTCTGCCTTGGAGGGGCGTGGACCCTGCCGGGATCGGAGCTGGTCGCCATTGGCGGTATCATCCGGACACGCTTGAGAGGCTCGATGCGGAGGGCCGCATCTATTGGCCTAAGAAGGGGAAGTACCCCAAGCTGAAACAGTACCTGCATGAGAGTGGGGGGAAGGCCGTCGGCGACGTCTGGACGGACATACATGTCATAGGAAGAACCTCTTCGGAGAGACTCGGCTATGCGACACAGAAGCCACTGGCGCTTCTTGAGCGCATCGTCGCTGCCTCCAGCAACGAGGGCGACATTGTTTTGGATCCATTCTGCGGTTGCGGCACAGCTATCCACGCCGCGCAAAAGCTCAAACGACGATGGATCGGAATCGACATCACGCACCTTGCAATTTCGCTAATCGAGAAACGGCTGAACGACGCCTTCCCTGGCATCAAGTACGAAGTCCACGGCACCCCGAAAGACCTGGAAGGCGCGCGGGCGCTCGCGGCGCAGGACAAATATCAGTTTCAGTGGTGGGCCGTGTCCCTCGTCAACGCGATCCCGTTCGCCGGCAAAAAGAAAGGCGCTGACTCCGGCATTGACGGCCTGATCTACTTCAAGCCCGAAGGCAAGACCACCGAGAAGGCGATCGTATCGGTGAAGGGCGGCGACAACGTGAACGTCGCCATGGTTCGCGACCTGGCGCACGTCGTGGATCGCGAGAATGCCCGGATCGGCGTCTTCATCACCCTTGCGGAATCGACCGGACCGATGCGGACAGAGGCGGTCAAGGCGGGGTATTACGAGACAATCTACGGCAAATATCCCAAGATTCAGATCCTCACGATCGCCGAACTCTTCGAAGGAAAGCAGCCGAAGATCCCGCTCGTCGATTCGGCGTCATTCAAAAAAGCGGCCCGCGAGTCCGAGGGCGGGGAGCAGGACAAATTGCCGTTTTGAATCTTCAGACACTTTTCAGGCACGTCGCCTGTCCGCATGCTTACGCATGGCGGTTCTGCTATTATTTTAAGTGGATGTGTTTCCTGCCTCCGCGCCAGCGGATGTTCTGCAAGGTTCCCCGCTCTCCCTTTGCGCCAAAACTAAAACCCCTCGAATGAAGTCCAACGTACAGATTAGCCGCGGCATTGAGTCGCTGTTCGGGACTCGCGACGAAAACATTCGCCTGATTGAGGACGGTCTGAAGGTTCGCACGCGCCTGCTGAACGACTCGCTCGAGATCGAGGGTGAGGATTGCGCGGTGGCGCGGGCGTCATCCATCCTGAACGATTACGCGGCGCTCGTCAAAGAGGGCCACGTTTTTCACAACGGCGATCTGAACAGTTTTTTGCGCGTGGTGACGGCGGATTCGGAAACCACGCTGCGGGGACTGGTGGACAGCGGCAAGCAGCGCAGCTTCGGCAAGAAAATCGTCGCGCCGAAGACGATGACGCAGAGGCGCTACGTCGACGCGATCGAGCGCAACGATCTGGTGTTCGGCATTGGGCCGGCGGGCACGGGAAAAACGTATCTCGCCGTGGCGATGGCGGTTTCGGCGCTGCTGTCGAAGCGCGTGACGCGCATCATTCTGACGCGTCCGGCGGTGGAGGCCGGGGAAAAGCTCGGATTTCTGCCGGGCTCGTTGCAGGAGAAGGTCGATCCGTATCTGCGTCCTTTGTACGACGCGCTGTACGACATGCTCGATCCGGAAAAAGTGAAGATGCTGCTGGAGCGGAACACGATCGAGGTCGCGCCGCTGGCGTTCATGCGCGGGCGCACGCTGAGCGACGCGTTCATTATCATGGATGAGGCGCAAAACTCCACGCCGGAGCAGATGAAGATGGCGCTCACACGTCAGGGCTTCAACTCAAAAATGGTGGTTACCGGCGACATTACGCAGATCGACCTGCCCGGCGGGCTGCGCAGCGGATTAATTGAAGTGGTGGACGTTTTGCGCGGCGTGGAAGGAATCAGTTTCGTGCAGTTCGACGACACGGACGTGGTGCGTCACAACCTGGTGCAGAAAATCGTTCGCGCTTACGAACAATATAATGAGTCGATCGGCGCCAACCGTCAGTTGTCGCTGAAACTGAGCGAGCCTCGTGCCGCAGAGCCCGCCGCGGCCGAGCTTGAAACAAACCAGCCCCTGCCCGGCGAAGTCCCGGCCGCTTAGGGCGATCATGCCTCCAGACGATCCTCATTTGCTGTTCCGTCATTCGTCGCGTCGCGTGCGCCGGACGCCGCTGCGCGATTTTTTGACGGAGCTCGTGAAGCGGGTAGCGCGGGGACGTGCGATCACTTGCCTGATTACCACCGATACCGAACTGCGCCGCTTGAACCGGCAATTTCGCGGCAGGGATTACCCCACGGACGTATTATCGTTCCCGCCCGGCGAGATAGCCATTTCGCTCGATCGCGCGGCGGCGCAGGCGAAAGAACTGGGGCATTCGCTCGACGACGAACTGCGTGTTCTGATGCTGCATGGCGTGCTGCACTTGTGCGGGATGGATCATGAAAGCGATGCAGGCCAGATGCGGCGCGCGGAAATGCGCTGGCGCAAAAAGTATGGCTTGCCGGTGGGTCTGATTGAGCGTGCCCAATGTTGACGCTGCTGATATTGCTGGCAGGCGTCACGGCCATCGTGGTCACGTTGATCACCTGTTTGCAGGTGTTGTACCTGGAATCGCTGCGCATTCGCGCGCGTGAACTGCCGGCGCTGCAATTCTTCAAGGAGACACTGGAAGCGAAACTGGGCATGGAAACGGAGCGCGGTTCCCTGGCGTTTTCGCTGGTGAAACACATCGGCCTGGCGATTTTCGGATGCCTTTCGATGGGCATCGCGGTGGAGGCGCAGAACGGCTTGGGCGAGTCTGTCGCGATTGCCTGTCTGATCGCAGCGGTCTATACGGTAATTGGAACCTACATCATCCCGCAACTGTTTTACCGAAAAGGGAGCGGGCATTTTCTGGTGCCTCTGATTCCGTTGTTCCGCGCGGCGCTGCTCGCCGTGACGCCGCTGTTATGGGCGCTGGAGTTTCTGCAATCGTTATTCGAACTCGGCGACGCGCAGGCAGCCGAGGAGCCCACGCGGCCGGAAGAACACATTGAAGCGCTGATTTCGGCGGGCGAGGACGAGGGCATTATCGAGAAAGGCGACCGCGAGCTGATCCAATCCGTGGTGGCGTTCGGCGACAAGACGGTGCGGGAAGTGATGACGCCGCGACCGCGCATTGTCGCCATCCGCGAGGATGCGTCGCTCGAAGAACTGCGCCAGCTGGTGATTCACGAACAGTTCTCGCGCATTCCCGCTTACGATGGATCGATCGATCAGATCACCGGATTTGTTCATGTCCGCGACATGTTCGAGCTGAACGACGTGGAGCGGGCAGCGCGCAAAGTACGCGACCTGATGCGTCCGATCCGCGCCGTGCCGGAGTCCAAACCGGTGAACGATCTGATGCGGGAAATGCAGGAAGAGGGAGCGCACATGGTCGTGGTCGTTGACGAGTACGGATCGACCGCGGGAATCGTCACCATGGAGGATATGGTGGAGGAGATCGTGGGCGAGATTCACGACGAGCACGAGCCGGATCGCGATTTCCGCGAAGATCCCGACGGCAGCTTCGTCGTCAGCGGCAGCTTCGACCTGGGACGGCTGCGCGAGCTGCTCGATTTTCATCCGCAGGATGATACCGAATCGACCACGGTTGGCGGGTTGATTACGGAGTGGCTCGGCCATGTGCCGATCGTGGGAGAAGAGACGGAGCGCGAGGGGATCAAGATCAAGGTGCTGGCGGCGAATCATCTGCGCGTGGATCAGGTGCGTGTGGCGAAGGCGGCTGTTAAATGAAAGATGACAAATGAAAAGCGGATTCGTTTCGATCTTAGGCCGGCCCAACGCAGGGAAGTCGACCTTGTTGAACGCGCTGCTGGGGCAGAAACTGGCCATCGTGACCTCGAAGCCGCAAACGACGCGCACTTCAATCCAGGGCGTCGTGACCACGGACGATTATCAGATCGTATTTGTGGACACGCCGGGCATTCACCGTTCGAACACGCTGATGAATAAGCGCATGATGGATACCGTGCGGGCATCGGCCTCGGCCGACGTGGTTTTGTTCCTGATCGACGTTCTGGAGCCTCTGAGGGAAGAGGACGCGCAGGCCATCGATCTGGTGAAGAAGCTGGAAGCCCCGGCCATCGCGGTTTTGAATAAGGTGGACAAACTTCACGACAAACCGAAGCTGCTCGCGCTCATCGAGCAGATGCAGGCGCTGCACAGCTTTGCAGAGTTCATCCCCATATCGGCGATGAAGGGCACGGGCGTCGATTCGCTGGTCAAGGAAATTGTGAAGCGCCTGCCGGAAGGCGAGGCGATGTTTCCCGAAGATCACCTGACGGACCAGCCGTCGCGCTTCCTGGCCGCCGAAATTCTGCGGGAAAAAATCCTGCATCATACGCAGCAGGAAGTGCCGCACGCGGTCGCGGTGATGGTCGACACGTGGGTCGAGACGCCTACGCTGTTGAAAATCGCGGCGACGATTTACGTGGAGAAGGCGGGGCAGAAGGCGATCCTGATCGGCGCGGGCGGGGCGGGCCTGAAAAAAATCGGGACCCTGGCCCGCTACGAGATGGAGAAAGCGTTCGACCGCAAAGTTTTTCTGCAAACGTTTGTGAAGGTGAAACCGAACTGGCGCCAGGATCCGGAGTTTCTCGCCTCCATCGATTGGCGCAGCATGATGGGACAATAGGTGTGGCAGGATTGTATATATGACGCGCGTGCTCTCTCTCCTCCTCGCCGCTTTCTTAACGGTGCCCGCGATATTCGCTCAGCCCGCCGCGCAAACGCCGGCGCCGGTGAAGCACTCTGACGACGACCGCATTTACGATGAGGTTCGCCGCAAGCTTGCCAACGACGTGGACGTAAAGGGCGCGGGCATCGACGTCGCCGTGAAAAATGGCGCGGTCACGCTCAGCGGCAAGGTCCACACTGAGCGCGGCAAGGAGAAAGCCGACAAGCTCACGAAGAAGGTGAAGGGCGTCAGCAGCGTGCAAAATAACCTGGTGGTGATGGAAAGCGAGAAGTGATTCTAATGCCGGAAATGCCGCACTCCGGTGAACACCATCGCCAGTCCTAAGCGATCCGCCGCGGCGATCACATCAGCGTCTTTCACCGATCCTCCGGGCTGAATGACTGCGGTAATTCCATGCTTCGCCGCTTCCTCAATGCCATCGGGGAAGGGAAAGAATGCGTCCGACGCGAGTACCGTGCCCTGGAGCGGCAGCACCGCCTTCATCGCGCCGACTTTCACCGAATCCACCCGGCTCATCTGTCCCGCGCCCACGCTAACCGATTGTCCGGCGCGCGCATAGACGATCGCGTTCGACTTCACATGTTTTGCGATTTTCCAGCCGAACTCCAGCGCCATCCACTCCTCGGCGCTCGGCGCGCGCTGCGTTTTCACTTGCGTCTCCGCCCGCGTCAGGCGATGAACGTCGGGCGTCTGGACGAGGTATCCACCGCTGATCGATTTCACCACCGGTTCCAGCGCCGACGCGGAAACGCGCAACAGTCGCAGATTCCTTTTCGCTGTGAGAATTCTCAACGCAGCGTCCGAATACCCCGGCGCGGCGATCGCTTCGATGAATGTCTTGGCGATCTCCTCTGCCGTCGCTGCGTCCACTTCGCGATTGAACGCCAGCACGCCCCCATAGGCGGATATGGGGTCGGCTTCATACGCGCGACGGTAACTTTCCGCCAGCGTCGGAGCTTCCGCGCAGCCGCAGGGATTCGTATGTTTGATGACGGCCGAGGCGGGCGCGTCGAACTCGCCGATCAATTGCCATGCGGCGTCCAGGTCCACCAGGTTGTTGTAGGAAAGCTCCTTGCCGTGCAATTGCCCGGCTCCGGCGATTCCGGTTTTTCCGCTGGCGTAGAGTGCGGCCGACTGATGAGGATTTTCACCGTACCGAAGCGCCATCGAACGGGGCGCGCGAATATCGAGCATCGCCGGCAACGGCTCATTGGTTGGCGGAATTTCGGCTAACCGAAGCGTAATGGCGCGGTCGTAAGCCGCTGTAGTGGCGAAGGCCTTCTTCGCCAGATTCCAATGTGTATCGGGCGAAAGGGACCCGTCGCTGGCGCGCAGTTCCTCAATCAGGGGCGCGTAATCGGCGCACGACGTCACCACCGCCACGTCCTGATAATTCTTGGCCGCCGCGCGAATCATCGTCGGCCCGCCGATATCGATGTTTTCAATCAGCTCGGCCAGCGGCGCATCTTTGTTCGCCGCGATTTTCTCGAACTCGTAGAGATTCACGCAAACCAGGTCGATCTTCGGAATACCGTGCGCTTCGATGGCGGTCATGTGCTCGGCTTTGGAACGCATCGCGAGAATGCCTCCGGCGATGCGCGGATGAATGGTCTTCACGCGCCCGTCGAGCATTTCGGGAAACCCGGTGACGCTCGCCACCTCGCGCAGGGGCGCGATGCCGGCGTCCTTCAAAATGCGATACGTGCCGCCGGTGGAGACAATCTCCACGCCGAGAGACGTCAGCGCGCGGGCGAATTCCACAATTCCAGTTTTGTCCGTAACGCTCATCAGAGCGCGTTCGATGCGAGGCATAATGATTTTTCTTAATTCCCGCGGGCTTTCGCGACTTCCGCCAGAAACTGCCGGGCGCGTTCTTCAAACACTTCGTAGCGGCCTTCGGAAATGGTCTTGGCGTCGATCAGTTCGCCGCCGACCGCCACCGCCGCCGCCCCAGCTCTCAGAAAATCCGCCGTCGTTTCCAGGCTGACGCCGCCGGTGGGAACCATCTCGATGTGCGGCAGAGGAGCCTTCAGCGCCTTGATGTATTTCGCTCCGCCGACCGCGCCGCACGGAAAAACTTTCACGAAGTCGGCGCCCGCCTCCCACGCCGTCACCACTTCGGTCGGCGTCAACGCGCCCGGCATGATGACCTTCGAATAGCGCTTCGCCATCTCGATGGTTTTCAAGTTCAGCGCAGGCGTCACGAAAAATTCCGCCCCCGCCAGCATACAGATGCGCGCGGTTTCCGGGTCCAGCACGGTGCCCGCACCCAGCACCAGCTTATCGCCGAACGCGTCGGCCAGCTTCTCGAGCGCCTTCACCGCGCCGGGAACGGTCATCGTAATTTCGGCGGCGCGAATGCCTCCGTTATACACGGCTTCAATGGCGCGGATCGCGCTCTCCGCGCTGGAGGTTCGAACAACAGGGACCACTCCGATATCCAGAATGGAACGGAGAATGACATCTTTCTTCATTTTCTTTTAGTGTACCCTCAGAAGTTATGAAACTTGTAACTTTTCGCCATGGAGGCAGTGGCGCGACCGCTGGAATTCTCGATGGAAACAAGGTAACGGGCCTCGGCACGGACATGCTTCGGCTGATTTTCTCGGGAACCATTCCCGCTCCCGTCGGCGAATCCTTTGCTCTTTCCTCGGTGACCCTGCTCGCCCCGATTCCCCGCCCGCCGAAATTTATTTGCGTCGGCCTCAACTATCGCGATCACGCCATGGAATCGAACATGGCGATCCCCAAAGTCCCGACCATTTTCAGTAAATTTTCGAATGTCGTCATCGCGCCGGGCGAAAACATCGTGCTTCCAAAAGAATCCACGCAGCCCGATTACGAAGCCGAGTTCGCCGTCGTCATCGGACCGGGAGGCCGCCGCATCCCCGCCGCACAGGCGATGGATCACGTCTTCGGATACACCATCGTCAACGACGTCAGCGCGCGCGATCTGCAAATGGCCACCACGCAATGGCTGATGGGCAAAACCTGCGACACGTTCGCACCCATGGGCCCGGCGGTCGTGACCAAGGACGAGATCGCGGACCCGCACGCGCTTGATATTTCGCTCGAAATAGGAGGCGAAATATTGCAGAAATCAAACACGCGCGAATTGATTTTCAAGATCCCCGAATTGATCGAATATATCTCCAGCGTGGTCACTTTGGAACCGGGGGACATCATTTCCACCGGTACGCCATCCGGCGTAGGCTTTGCGCGTAAGCCCCCGCGTTATCTGAAAGATGGCGACGTGTGTATCGTGCGCGTCCAAGGACTGGGCGAACTCCGGAACCCCGTCGTCGCCGAAAAATAGCTGGTTGAAAAGCACCATTTTCGGGTGAAATCGGCCAGCAACCCTCACCATCGGCCTCGCATCTTATTAGTGGAGGTTGAAGAAACAATATGCGGCGGTCAATGTTGATATTGGTTGCGGGGATGTTCCTGGCAGCGGTATCGACCCCGGTTTGGGCCGATACGCCAGCACGTCCCGGAACGGTGAATTATGTCGAAGGTACGGCGGCCATGGCTGGCCAGAGCCTCGACGCGAAATCGATTGGCTCGGAACTTGGCGTCGGCCAGTCCTTGACCACATTAAACGGCAAGGCAGAAATTCTTTTGACGCCGGGCGTTTTTCTGCGCCTGGGTCCAAATAGCTCGGCGAAGATGGTCGCGGCCGGGTTGACCGATACCGAGGTCCAACTCCTGCAAGGCCGCGCGATGGTCGAAGTCGACCAGATTTTCCGCGAAAATCACTTACAGGTGGATCAAGGCTCGTTCACGATCGATCTTCAGAAGAAGGGCCTGTACGATTTCGACGCGGTGCACAATCAGGTGCGCGTTTTCGACGGTGAAGCTATGGTCACCGAAGGCGCACGTCATGTCGAGCTCAAGGGCGGGCACGAAGTGAATCTCGCCATGGGCGCCGATGTCAAGTCGCATGGCTTCGACAAGAAGGGCTATGAGGACGACCTTTATAACTGGAGCAGCCTGCGCTCGTCCTATCTGGCGGAGGCGAATATCACTGAAGCGCGCTCGTATGTGAATGGCCCGGGATTCTGGGGCGACGGTTGGTACTGGAATCCGTGGTATGGCGCATATACGTTCATTCCGGGGGATGGATTCTTCTACGATCCATTTGGCTGGGGCTTCTATTCGCCGTGGTTCGTCTATAGGGCTCCGTTCGTAGGTTTCTACGGTGGATACAGATCCTTCGTCCACTATGCTCCCCCGGCGGCGTTCGTTGCCGCCAACCAACGAGCCTTCGGGCATCAAGCTTTCGGGTATCGTAATGGATTCGCGGCCGGCGGATACCGGTCGGCTGCACCGGCATTTCGGGGTGGATTTTCCGGAGGATTCGCTGGTGGCGGATTCCACGGTGGCGGCGGCTTCCGCGGTGGACGCCGGTAACCGTTAAAAGATCTCCTCCAGCCGCATAAGGCGCGCAAACGGGCAAATACCAGCCGTTTGCGCGCTTTTCTGTTTCAGGAACTGCCGATCAGTATGCCGGTGATCAGCACCAGCACGCCGCCCACGCCCACCTGGAATGCCGCCGAGTACCACGGCGTGTCCATATACCGGTGGCGGATGTAGCTGATCACCGCCAGTTCGATAGCCACCACAATGGCGGCGATCCCGGTCGCGACACGGAAATCGCGAATCAGATAGGGAAGGGTGTGTCCAATGCCTCCGGCGGTGGTCATCAGCCCGCACACCGTTCCGCGAATCAGCGGCCGGCCGCGCCCGGTCAGCGACCCGTCGTCCGACAGCGCTTCGGCGAATCCCATCGAAATCCCGGCGCCCACCGATGCCGCCAGGCCCACCAGAAAGGCGTCCCAGCTGTCCCTGGTCGCGAACGCCGCGGCAAACACCGGCGCCAGCGTCGAGACCGAGCCGTCCATCAACCCCACCAGTCCCGGCTGGATGATCTGCAGCAGAAACAGCTTCTGCGCTCCCGCGTCTTCTGCCGCCCGCGTGTGCTCGTCGAGGTGCCTCTCCTCCATGGACCCCGCGGTCCGCTGGTGCCTGCGCTCGGCCTCTTCCAGATCGCCCAGCAGTTTCCTGGTCGACGCGTCCGTTACCTTCTCCAGCGCCTTCAGGTAGAACTGCCGCGTTTCCATTTCCATCAGCTCGGCTTGCCGCCGCACGGCCTTGACCCCCAGCGGCCTCGTCAGCCACACCGGCCTGCGCCGCACGAATCCCGATACGTCTTCGCGCCGGATCAGCGGAATATGATCGCCAAAACGTTCCCTATAGAGCGCAAAGAGGCTGGCCCGGTGCTCAGATTCCTCGGCCTCCATCTCCTCGAATATCTTCGCCGTCGCCGGATAATCGGCGCGCAGCCCGTCGGCGAAATCGCCGAAGATTCGCGCATCCTCCTCTTCGAGAGAGATCGCCAGTGCCAGGATCTCCCGCTCGGTCAGGTCTCGAAAACGTTTGGCCATGTCTATTCAGGATAGTTCGCGCAAGCGGGAGCTTGACACGTAAGTAAGTGCTTACTTACAATGGTTGCGTGTCTGCCACCCCTCACCGTCTTCGCGCCCATCGCCTGGAAGCGACGGAGCGGCGCCGCCAGTTGATCGAAGCCGCCATGGACCTGTTTTCGCGCAAAGGCTTCTCCGGCACCACCACCCGGGAGATCGCTTGCGCGGCCGGCGTCTCCGAAGCCATCATCTTCCGCCACTTCGCCACCAAGCGCGATCTGTACACCGCCATCATCGAGCACAACATCCACTCCTCCGGCGCGCAGCAGGTGCTGGCCGGCATCGACGCCTGCATGGAACGGCGCGACGACGAAGGGCTGTTCCGGCTGATCGCCCGGGAAATCATCGAAGGGCATCGCAAGGACGCTCGGTTCGAGAGGCTGATGCTGCACGCCAGCCTGGAGGGCCACGAACTGGCCACCATCTACCGCCGCGAATTCGGCCTGCCCATGTTCGCGTCTCTGCGCGCTTACCTCGATCGCCGCCAGCGTTCCGGCGCTTTGCGCCACATTAATTCGGGAGCCATGATCGTCGCCATCGCCGGGATGGCGAACTATTGGGCGCTGAATGCCGAAAACGGCGTTCCCCCTGGCTTGAAACTGAAAGACGAGCAGATCGTGGAAGCGTTCACCCGCATCATGATGGACGGCATTCGCGGCAAGAAACCGAAGAAATCCAAATGAGACTCATAACATTATTCCTGTTAGGCGCGGCGCTGTTCCTGGCCGCCTGCGGCTCGAAGCAATCGGCGCAAGTGGCGGCCGCCAGTGGACCGAAGGCGGTCGCCGTTTCCACCGCCTCCGCCATGTTGCGCGAGGTGTCCGCCGGTTTCGAGGAGACGGGCTCCTTCGTCGCCGACGAATCTTCGGATATCGCCACTGCGGTGGCGGGCCTGGTGACCGCCACTCCGGTGAACGTGGGCGACTTCGTCACACGCGGACAGGTGATCTGCGAGCTGGACCATCGCGACGCCCAGTTGAAACTGGACCAGGCGCGAGCCCAGTTGGACGAGGCCGTCGCGGCGGTTCGACAGGCCCAATCGCGCATCGGCCTGAACGCGAATCGCGCCTTTGACGCGAATCTGGTGCCGGAAGTGGCCGCCGCCAAGGCGAACTACGAATCGGCCCAGGCGCAGGCGCGTCTCGCCGCGGCCGATGCCGCCCGCTATGAGAATCTGGTCAAGACCGGGGACGTTTCGCGCAGCGCGTTCGAAAAAGCGCGCACGCAGCAGGAAACCGCCGACGCGCAAACCAACGCCGCAAGGCAGCAATATGAAGCGGCGTTGAACGCCGCGCGCCAGAGTTACGGCGCGGTGGAAACCTCCCAGGCGTCGCTTGAAGGCATGCGCGCTATGCTCGCCCAGGCCCAAAAAGGCCTCGCCGATACCACCATCCGCGCACCGTTCGACGGCTATATTTCCGCGCGCCCCGTGGCCGCCGGCGAACACGTCGCCCTGACAGACAAAATCGCGACCCTGGTCCGCATCGGCACCATGAAGCTGCAATTGCAGACGCCGGAACAGCGCAGCTCCCGCGCCAGCGTCGGCATGACCGTGGTCGCCCACGTCGCGGCGTTTCCGGATCGCGACTTTCTGGGCAAAGTGTCCGCCATCAATCCGGCCGTCGACCCCAATTCGCGCGCCTTCATTCTCGAAGCCCGCTTCGCGAATCCAAAAGCCGAATTGCGCCCCGGCATGTTCGCCACCGCACGGGTGCTTCTGCCGGGGAAAGAGGAGGCGGTGTTCGTGCCGCGCTCGGCCGTGATTCACGACCGCACCACCGACTCCAATCAGGTCTATGTGATCGACAATAACGTCGCGCGCCTGCACGTCGTGCTGACCGGCGAGACCGACGGCGCGGCGATCCGCATTCTCTCCGGCCTCACCGGCCAGGAAACGGTCGCGACCACTCATCAAAGCGAGCTGTTCGACGGCTCTCCGGTGGCGGTGCAATAATGCACGGACTCGCCCAACTCTGCGTCCGCCGCCCCGTTTTCACCACGATGCTGATCCTCGCGTTGATCGTGGTGGGCGCGTTTTCCTATTTTTCCCTCGGCGTCGACCTGTTCCCGAAAGTCGACATCCCGGCCGTCACCGTGACCGTGGCCGACCCCGGCGCGTCGCCCGAAGAGGTCGAGACCGAGATCACGAAAAAAGTGGAAGACGCCGTGAACACCGTCAGTCTGATCGATGAAGTGCGCTCCACATCATCCGAAGGCCGTTCGGTCGTCACCGTCGCCTTCCTGCTGGCGAAAAACGGCGACATCGCCGCGCAGGAAATTCAAAACAAGGTCAACCTGATCGTCGCCGACCTTCCGCAAACCGCCAAGCCGCCGGTGGTGCAGAAGCTCGACCCCGACGCCGCGCCCGTCCTTCAAATCGCCGTCTCCTCGCCGCGTTCCATCCGCGACCTGACCCTCATCTCCGACAAGCGGATCAAGCAGCAGCTCGAAAACGCCAAGGGCGTGGGCGAAATCACTATCGTCGGCGGCGCGAAACGCGAAATCCACGTCGTGGTCGATCCCGACAAGCTGCGCGCCTTCAATCTGACCGTCACCGACGTGTTCAACGCCGTCCGCCAGCAGAATCTGGAACTGCCCGGCGGCAGTCTCAACGCAGGCGCCAGGGAGTTTACCGTCCGCACCACCGGAAAAGTCATCGAGCCCGCGCAGTTCAATCAAATCGCCATCGTCAACCGCAACGGCTACGTGGTGAAAATCTCCGACATCGGCTATGCCGAGGACAGCTATGAGGAGCCTCGGACCGCCGCCCGCTTCGACGGCATCGCAGCCGTGACCTTGATCGTCTCCAAGCAATCCGGCGAGAACACCGTCGCCACCGCGGCCGAAGTTAAGCAGCGCCTGAAGGACATTTCCGTCCTCCTGCCGAAAGATGTGCACGCCGAGGTCGTCAGCGACCAGTCGGTCTTCATCGAAGCGTCAGTCAACAACATCCGCCATCACCTGATCGAAGGCAGCATCTTCGCGTCCATCATTATCTTTCTCTTCCTGGCGAACATCCGCACCACGCTGATCGCCGCCGTCGCCATCCCCACCTCCATCATTTCCACCTTCGCCCTGATGGCCGCCGTCGGATTCACGTTGAACCAGATCACCATGCTCGCGCTCACGCTGATGGTCGGCATCGTCATCGACGACGCCATCATCGTCCTCGAAAATATTTATCGCTTCATGGAAGAGAAAGGTATGTCTCCGTTTGAAGCCGCCATCGAAGGGACGCGCGACATCGGCTTCGCCGTCATGGCGACCACTCTCTCACTGCTCGCCGTATTCCTGCCCGTCGGTTTCATGGGCGGAATCGTCGGACGCTTCATGAGCTCGTTCGGCCTTACCTCGGCCTTCGCCATCGCCGTGTCGCTGCTCGTGTCCTTCACCCTGACGCCGATGCTTTGTTCGCGCTTCGTCCGGCCGGCGGGAAAAGATCACGGATCGAAGGAATCCTTCTTCTTCCGCATCCTGGACGGTAACTACACGAAATTGCTCGAATGGGCGATGTCGCACCGCAAGACCGTCATGCTGCTGTGCGGAGCGGTGATCCTCAGCATCGTTCCGCTGTTCATGTTCGTAGGAAAAAACTTCGTCCCGGTGGACGACCAGTCGCAGTTCAACGTGCTGATCCGCACGCCGGAGGGAACCTCGCTCGCCGCCACCACCAATCTGGTGGAACGCATCTCGCAGGACATTCGCCGGCTGCCCGGCGTAATGCATACCCTCGCCACCGTCGGCGGCGGAGTCGACCGCTCCGTCAACAACGCGACCACCTTCGTGAAGCTCGTCGACATGGACCAGCGCCGGTTGACCCAGCAGCAGTTGATGCAGCGCGTCCGCGACATGCTGAAGCAATATCCACCCGAGATCCACTCCAGCGTCGAGCTTGTAAACGCCATCTCGAACGGCCAGAGCAACGCCGACATTCAATTCTTCATTCAGGGCCCCGATCTGGAAAAGCTCACCGAGTACTCCGGTCAGCTCCTCGCGAAAATGAACGCGATCCCCAAGCTGACCGATACCGATACCACGCTGCGCAGTGGTAAGCCGGAGGTTCACGTCGAGATCGATCGCGCCCGCGCTGCCGATCTGGGCATTTCGGTTGAAAACATCGAGCAGGCTATCAATACGCTCGTCGCCGGCCAGACCGCCTCAACCTTCAACACCGGGGACGATCAGTACGATGTCGTCGTGCGCGCCCGCCTGGGTTCCCGCGACACCGTCGCAGGACTCGAGAAAATGACCGTCCCCTCCACCAAGCGCGGCTCCGTCGCCCTCAATGAAGTCGTGGCCATTCGCAGCGGCACCGGACCTTCGTCCATCAACCGCCTCAACCGCCAGCGTCAGGTCACGCTTACCGGAAACATGCTGGCCGGCGGCTCGCAGGCGGGAATTCTCGGCCAGGTGAGGGAAGCCGCGCAGTCGCTCAACATGGGCCCTGAATATTCATACGGCGCCAGCGGCACTTCCAAGGAATTGCAGCGCACCGGCTATTATTTCATCCTTGCCTTTTCACTCACGTTCATATTTATGTACATCGTGCTCGCGGCGCAGTTCGAATCCTTCCTGCACCCCATCACGATTCTGCTCACTCTGCCGCTTGCGGTCCCCTTCGGCATCGTGTCGCTGCTCATCGCCAATCAAAGCTTCAATATTTTTTCCGGCCTGGGTCTGCTCCTGCTGTTCGGCATCGTCAAGAAAAACGCGATCCTTCAGATCGATCATATGAACGGCCTGCGCGACGCCGGATTCAACCGCCACGACGCCATCCTCCAGGCCAATCGCGACCGCCTGCGCCCCATCCTGATGACTACCATCGCGCTGGTGGCCGGCATGCTTCCTCTTGTGCTCTCCACCGGTGCCGGATCGGCTACCAACCGCACCATCGGCGTCATGGTCGCCGGCGGACAACTGCTCTGCCTGGTGCTGACGCTGCTCGCCGTGCCGGTTTTCTACTCGATTTTCGAGGACATCGCCGAGCACTCCTTCGTCCGCGGCCTGTTCGCCGGTTTCAGAAATCTGCGCAGCCGTTTCGCGATGTTCCTGATCGTCGCGATCCTCATCGCTCCCATTCGCGGACAAACCCCTTCGCTCCCGCAGCTCGAACCGCTCACTGTTCCCTCGCGCGTCGGCGTGCTCGGCGAACGGAAAATCAGCTTGCAGGAGGTGGTTGAGCGAACGCTCTCCAACGACCGGGATCTCGCTGTATCCCGCATTCTTCTCGATGAGGCCGGCTACAACATCAAAGCCGCGCGTGGATTCTACGACCCCGTCCTCGGCCTCAAAGGCGACGACCAGAAGAGCGTCTCTCCCGCCGCTTCCTCGCTCAGCGGCGGCCCGAACGGCAAGCTCACCCAACGTCAGCTCGACCTCACACCATCCTTGACCGGCTCCTCTCCCTGGCTCGGAGGAACGTATGAGCTCGATCTCTCCACCTCGCGCATCAATAGCGACAATCAATTTCTCTCGCTCAACCCGCAATATCCATCGACCATCGGCGTCAAGCTCACCCAGCCCCTGTGGCGAGGCCTACGTTTCGACGACAACCGTCATCGTCTCCAGGTCGCCATCCAAAACCGCAGCCTCACCGCCGAGCAGTTCCGCCAGAAAGTAATTGAGATCGTCACCCAGGCCGTGCAGGCCTACTGGGAACTCGACTACGCGCGCCGCAATCTCGACGTGCAGATCGAAGCCGTGCGTCTGGCGGAGGAGCAGTTCGCCAGCAATCGCCGCCAGGCCGAACAGGGCCTTCTCGCGCGCATCGACGTCGTAGCCGCGCAGACGCAGATGGCCACCTTCCGGCAAAACGTCTTCACCGCGCAGGAGGCCCTCACGCGCGCCGAAAACACGTTGAAGCAGATGATCGCTCCCAATCGCGAAGACCTTATTTGGGGCGTGGCGCTCATTCCCGAAACCGCCGCGCCCTCAAGACTGGCGATCCCGAATCTCGCCGCCGCCACCAAGCAAGCCATCGCCATGCGGCCTGAGTTGAAGCAGAGCGATCTCTCGATCGAGATCAACAAACTCGACGCTCGACTCAACCGCGAACTGGCCAAGCCGCGCATCGACGCCTTCGCCAACGCCAGCCTCGCCGGGCTGTCCGGTTTGGCCGCGCCGCAGACTTCGAATCCCATCACCGGCGGCTTCGGAGCCCTCATTAACCAGTTGAACGAGCTCTCTCTACTAGCAGGCTTGCCTCCGCTCAACACCTCGCTTTTCTCCAGCGCCGTCCCTGCGAATCTGATCGGTGGCTATGGGCAGTCCTGGAATAACGTCGGTGCCGGCACGTTTCCGACGGTGCAGGTCGGCCTTCAATTCTCTCTCCCGCTCCGCAACCGCACCGCCGAAGCCAACGCCGCCGTCGCCGCCGCCGAAGGCAAGCGCCTGCGTGCCCTCCGCGATCAGGCCGAGATGTTGATCGAAGCCGACGTCCGCGATTCCCTGCAAACCGCTTCGTCGGCCCAGGCCCGCTACGCCGCGTCGGTTCTCGCCCGTCAATCGGCCGAGGAGCAGTACGCCAGCGAGGAGCGCCAGTTTCAGTCCGGCACGTCGACTGTCTTCCTCGTGCTCCAGCGCCAAACCGACCTCATCACCGCCCGCACCCGCGAAGTCCGCGCCCAGGCCGACCTCGCCGTCGCCGCCGCCAATCTGGACCGCGCCACCGCCAGCACGCTTGCTACCCTGGAAATCGAACTGAAGTAATCGAATAAATATGCCCGATTCTCCCATCACACCGCGCGCCCAGGACTTCGCCGCGTGGTATCAGGACGTCGTTTTGCAAGGCGACATGGCTGAACCGGCCGAGGTCGTCAAAGGCTGCATGGTCATCCGCCCAAACGGTTACGCCGTGTGGGAAATCATCCAGCGTGAGCTCGACAATCGCTTCAAGGCCACCGGCCATCAGAATATTTATTTGCCTCTGCTCATCCCACAAAGTTTTCTACAAAAGGAAGCCGAGCACGTCGAAGGATTCTCTCCCGAACTCGCCGTCGTCACCATCGCCGGCGGCAAGCAGCTCGAAGAGCCATACGTCATTCGCCCGACATCGGAGACCATCGTCGGGCACTTCTTCGCCAAGTGGATTCAGAGCTACCGCGACCTGCCTCTGCTCTATAACCAGTGGGCCAACGTCATCCGCTGGGAGCTGCGCACGCGCATGTTTCTCCGCACCACGGAGTTTCTGTGGCAGGAAGGCCACACGGCGCATTCGACGCACGAAGAAGCCATGGAAGAAGTCCTGCGCATTTTAGATCTTTATTCCGAAGTCGCTGAGGATGTTATGGCGATGCCCGTCGTCAAAGGTGTAAAAACCCGTGCCGAAAAATTCGCCGGAGCCCTGAAATCCTTCTCCATCGAAGCCATGATGCAGAACGGCATGGCGCTGCAAGCCGGCACCAGTCACGACCTGGGCCAGAATTTCGGGAAAGCGTTCAACGTCCAGTTCCAGTCGAGCGACGGCAAGCTCGATTACGTCTGGCAAACCAGTTGGGGCGTCTCGACCCGCCTGGTCGGCGGCCTCATCATGACTCACTCCGACGACAAAGGATTGGTCCTGCCTCCGAAAGTCGCACCGCGCAAATCCGTCCTTGTTCCCATCTTTCGCAAGGAGCAGGAAAAGGCGCAGGTCATGGAAGTGGCCGCGAAACTCGCTAAGGACCTCGGCGCGCACATCGACACCCGCGAAGGCATGTCCCCCGGCGCGAAATTCTTCCACTGGGAGCGCCTCGGCGTCCCCGTCGTCTTTGAACTCGGCCCTCGCGACGTGGCCGGCGGCAACATCGTCATCAAACGCCGCGACACCGGCGCCAAGGAAGTGATCCCCCAAACCGAAGCCGTAGCAAAACTGGCCGCGACGCTCGAATCGATGCAGCACGACCTCTACTCGAACGCCAAACAGCGTCTTAAAGACAACACGGTCCTCGCAAACTCCATCGATGAAGTCGAATCGATCGTCAACGACGGCAAATTTGTCATGGCTCACTTAAAGGACGATCCCGAAACCGACACCCGCATCAAATCTTTCAAAGCCAGCGTCCGTAATATTCCCTTGGTCGACGAATTTGACGGCCCCGGAAAATGCATCATAACCGGCGACCCAGTAGCCCGCCGCGTCGTCATCGCCAAAGCCTACTAAACAGTCAGCATGCGGACAGGCGCAAATAATTAGCTCCGTGTGGTGCAGGCTGGCAGCCTGCGGCCGATTGGCAATCGGCCCATCCGTTGTATACTCATCGAAAATGAACCGACGCCATTTTCTTCATCGCTCCATGGCCGGCGCCGCCGCCCTCGCCTACACCACCCGCGCCACCGCCGCCCCCGACGACGATCTCAAAGCCATCCAAACCGAAATCGACAAGCACCACGACGAATCCATCTACCGCCTTCAGGAATGGATCCGCCAGCCCTCCATCGCCGCAGAAAACCGCGGCATGAAAGGCGGCTGCGACCTCATGATGCGCCTCCTCCGCGATGCCGGTTTCACCTCCGTCGACAAAGTCCCCACCGACGGCTATTCCGGAGTCTTCGCCACCCTCGACTCGGGCGCGCCCAGAACCGTCGGCGTCTATTTCATGTACGACGTCAAGCAGGCTGACCCCTTGGAGTGGTCCTCGCCTCCGTTCGACGCCGCGCTCGTCGATAAGCCCGGCCTCGGAAAAGTCGTCATCGGCCGCGGCGCCGTCAATCAGAAAGGACCGGAAGCCACCTGGCTCGCCGCCCTTCATGCCTTCAAAGCCGCCGGCCGCAAGCTCCCGGTGAATCTCGTCTTCGTCGCCGAAGGCGAGGAAGAAATCGGCTCGCCTCACTTCAAACAAATCGTCCAGCGCCCGGATGTTCTTGCCGCTTTGAAAAAATGCACCGGCGTCTACATGCCCATGCCGATGCAGGCTCTGGACGGCAACGTCACCATCAACCTTGGCGCGAAAGGAGTGGTCGAGCTCGAACTCGTCTCCAGCTCCGCCGACTGGCACCGGGGCCCAAAGGAGGACCTTCATTCCAGCAACGAAGCCCGCGTCGACAGCCCCGTCTGGCACCTGGTGCAAGCCCTCAACACGCTGGTCGCCGCCGACGGCCACACACCCGCCATCGATGGCTATGCCGACAAAGCCCTCCCTCTCTCCCCGACCGACAAAGCCCGCATCCGTGAAGCCTCGAAGCGCATGAACGAAGCCATGATCATGCGCCAATTGGGCGTCGAGCACTGGGTCCACAACGTGGATTTCCTCGAATCCCTCGAACTCCTGGTCGGCCGCCCGACCGTGAACATCGAAGGCCTGGTCTCCGGCTACACCGGCCCCGGCGGCAAAACCATCCTGCCCCACAAAGCCGTCGCGAAACTCGATTTGCGCCTGGTCCCAGGCATGACCGCCCTCGGTTCGCTCGCCGCGTTGAAAGCCCACCTGGCCAAACGCGGCTTCGGCGACATCGAAGTCAACATGTCTGGCGGCTACGACCCCACCACCACCGACGCAAATTCCTCGTTGATCCGCGCCCAGGCCGCCGTCTATCGCAAAGCCGGCCTTGAACCCATCCTCTGGCCGCGCCTCGCCGGCTCCTGGCCCGGATACATTTTCACCGGCGACCCTCTGCGCCTCCCCGCCGGCCATTTCGGCCTCGGCCACGGCAGCGGAGCCCACGCGCCCAACGAATATTACGTCATCGAATCCGCGAATCCAAAAGTCCAGGGCATAGCCGGAGCCATCCGCGCCCAAGTCGACTACCTCTACGAACTCGCCCTATAAACAGTAATCTCGCTGACATTCGCCCGCAGCCCGATCCACTCCGGATCGACGCTCAAGCTTCTCCAGGCCTGCTCCCTCGCCGCCAGCGATTCAAAGGCAAATAAGAGTCTGCCGCGATCCCGCAAAACAGCCTCGATCCCTCGCCGGCGAAGCAACTCCGCCACCCGCCGCGCTGAGACCCCATAATCCCGCAACTCAAAAAATGCGGACGCCACAACGCCTCGCGCGACCACCCGATGCGGCATCCTTTCCGCCGCGACCGCTTCTAAAACCAGGCGTTCCCTCCCAGGCAAACAAACCCCCGCCGCTCCGCCGAAAAGTGCTCGTCGTGTGATCACCCTGCAACCTTCTTAAACTCCTCCAGCATACCCGGAACGCCAGCCCACCGAATATGTTTTATTATCGGGGCATGACGACCGACAAACGCCTCGACCGGCTCACAGAGCGGCATGAGGCCCTCACACAGACCGTGGAGCTTCTAGCCATCGAAACGCGTGAGTTGAAGGCTGCGATCGCCCTGGACGCCGAAAACATTCAGACCCTGGCGCGGATTGCGGAAATCCACGAGCGGCAGTAGCCTACTTCCCCCTCCAGCACGCCTTCCTCTTCCCCAGAAACGCCGAAATCCCCTCCTGCGCATCCTCCGCCATCGCATTCTCCGACATCACTTCTTTCGCGTACGCGTACGCCCCCGCCTGATCGAGCTCGATCTGCTTGTAATACGCCTGCTTCCCCAGCGCCACCGTGAACGCGCTCGCCTCCGCGATCTGACACGCCAGTTTCCGCGTCTCCGCCGCCAGTTCCTCCGGCGCGACCACCCGATTCACCAGCCCCCACTCCGCGGCCGTCTCCGCGTCGATCATGCGGCCCGTCAGCAGCATC
>CAVVNE010000011.1:0-16949 GCA_963749245.1 Bryobacterales bacterium | reverse complement strand
TGTTATGTAGCCCTTGGACCGAGTACGTATTGCTGTCGCGTCGGTTGAGACGACGCAGGGGTCGATTGCGACGCGCACGGTGGTGAACGCGGCGGGGGCGTGGTCGGCGCAGATCGCTAGGATGGCGGGCGTCGACCTGCCGGTGACGCCGCTGCGACGGATGCTGGTGCCGACCGAACCCTTCGACAAAGTCGCGCACAGTGCGCCCATGACGGTGGACATGTCGACAGGGTTTCATTTCCGGCCGGAGGGGCTGGGGCTGCTAATGGCCTGGAACGATCCGGAGGAAAAACCCGGATACAACACGAATTTCGACCGGGGGTTCGTGGAGAAAATTTTGACGCACGCTGTCAATCGCGTGCCGGTGTTCGAGGAACTGGAAGTAAACCCGTCGCGCGCGTGGGCGGGGTTGTATGAGATGACGCCGGACCATCACCCGGTGCTGGGGGCGTCGCCGGTGGGAGGATTGTATTTTGCGAACGGGTTCAGCGGGCACGGGGTGATGCATTCGCCGGCGACGGGGAAGATTCTGGCGGATTTAGTTTTGAAGGGGACGACGGATTTGATCGACGCGAGGCTGCTGGACTATGCGCGGTTTGCGGAGGGGCGGTTGATTGAGGAGACGGCGGTGTTGTAGCTTGGTCAAACTTACCCGCACCGCCGGAGTTTAACAGAGCATCGGATTACCGGAAGTGACCCGGACGACCCGCTTTAGAATTTTGACCCTTTGCCGCATACTGAATGCATGATCGGAGGACGGTTTTCACCCGCATTACTGGTCCTTCTTGCAGGAACGATCAGCGCGCAACAGGCGCTGGTCCAGGTTCCGCTTGTCGGATGCGAAACCGGCGGGCAGGTTCCTGTGGAGACGCCAAAGGCTTCAACTGCACCCGTACCAATTAATCCCCAGATGGCGGCGAGGCTCGCTTATTACGCTTCGGGCAATGGGCTTGGAGCCCTCGCCCCCCGCGGGTGGTTTTGCTTCGGGACCGTCGGCTCTGACGGCGACGAACTATTGGTGACCGCCGACCCCTCCGACGCCGGGAAGCACTTTATGCGCACGCGGCCTGGCTTTCGCGGTCCAGTGGTTTATTTGACGCACAGGCTTGGCGGCACGTCGGGCAGATTCAGTGTTGCCGAGGTCATTATGCGGGTCTTCCCCGACCACAAGGCATTCGCCGAGGGCGTGACAGAGATGTTCCCGTTTAAGAAATTTGCCGTCGGACCGTACCCCGGAGACAGACTGACCTACAAGGGCAAGACGATAGTTGAGTTCACGACCCCAGCTCGCACCGATGGTCTGGGCACCTACGAAAGACTGGAAAAGAACGATCGCCCTATCGACGGCGTGGCCATCCTAATCGACCAAGCGGAGCCCGATCTATTGCTCCTGTCGGTGCGCCTTCCGCAGGGATTCAATGACACGGTTTCAACAATCGTGCATCAAGTCGAACGCGACACCGAGCACCACCCGGAACGATTGAGGTTGAGGCCTTTCAAGCCATAAGATGTTAGACGATAAAGTATCATCCACCAGGTTTTGCGCTCAATCGGAACTTGAGACTCCGTTGTTCCCTCACGTCTCTGTTCCGCCGCACACAATCGGAGCCGGTTCAACAGGCGCCTGCGGCCGAAATTAGCCGTGCTATTGGGACTTTGCTTTTCGCCACTCCTGCCAGTCGCGTGACGTGGATTCGAACATCTCCTCGGCGGCCTTGTGGAGCCATCCCGATTCCCGTTTTGCCAGGTCGCGGCTGAGTACGGACGCCTTTGCGCTTCCCAAGTGGACGTTGGCCGTTTCCCAACCCATGTCGAACAGCAGCTTCATGGCGTCGTGCTTCGCCGGGAGCGACGATAACTCGATTCGCGAGCAGTCGGGGGCCAGGCGCCGGAGCATCCAGCGGTCGCACAGTTTGGCGAAGGGATCGGGGCAGCGGAGGGAGCGGTCGAGTATTTCCTGATAGAAGAGTTTCGTTTTGCCTTTCGGCGGGTGGGCGAACAACCAGGCCGACGTGGTCAATTCCTTCGCCTCGCGCGCCACGCTGCCGCCGTGCCAGTCCGCCAGGGCGACGAATCGCAAGCGGCCCAGGCTGCCCAGGCCAGCGATGCGATGGACGACTCGGAATTTCAACTTCGGATCGGGCATCATGCGCTTCAGGGATTTCGCCGCGCTTGAGGGAATTTTGCCGGTGAGCGTTTTGTTGGCCTGCATCTTCTCCCAGTAAAGCTCGGGCTGTTTCAGGCGCTCGACCGCCATGGTGCGCAGGACCGGATGATGCTCGGCGAGCACGAACACGCGGCCTCCCGCTTTCAGCGCCGCGCGATAGCCGTCGAGGATCGCCTTGGACGCTTTCCCTGGCGTGATCATTTTCAGATGGTCGCCGGCGATGGCGAAATGCGCGCTGGTGGCGAGCCTCACCAGGTCGCAGGTGTAGGGAAGCCAGCAGGCTTCGTCAAAATCGTTGATGCCCCAGATCAGGCGTCCTTCGACGTCGCGCCAGGTGCCGAAGTTTTCGACGTGCAGATCGCCCACGCCGAGCACTTCGGGCGCGGCCGCCGATTTCGGCGACACCTCGGGCCACATCTGCGCCCATCGATAGAACGTCGCGCGAAGGAAGGGAAAGGGAGCCTCCCGCATGAGCTGGTGCTTGCGCTCCAGATCCGCGGGAAGCAGGGGAATCTTCTTGGTCAGCCAGGCTTCGTATTTTTGATTCGCTTTAATAATGTTCATGCCGCTCCAGACAGATTATCACCAGCCTGATAAAATCTGTTCAAATGCATCGTCTACTATCGTTCGTCGTTGTTGTCTTTTTGTGCGTCCCGTCTCCCGCCCAGCGGCGTGGAGGACAGGGGGGCGCTACCGGCGGTAGCACGCAAGGGCCTCTCCGCAACGTGCGCTACCGCTCCATCGGGCCTTTCCGTGGGGGACGCGTCGACGCCGTCGCCGGGATTCCTTCGGAACCCCAGACGTATTATTTCGGCGCGACTGGCGGAGGCATCTGGAAAACTACCGACGGCGGATTCAGCTGGATCCCTGTCGCGGACGGGCAGCTCGCCACGGGCTCCGTGGGCGCGATCGCCGTATCGGAGTCCGACCCCAACATCGTCTACGCGGGCATGGGAGAACCCGACATCCGCGGCAACGCGTCGCCCGGCGATGGCGTTTATAAGTCGACCGATGCGGGCCGCACCTGGAAGCACATGGGCCTGGAACAGACGCAGCAGATCGGCGCGGTGGTGGTGAATCCGAAGAACCCGAATATCGTGTTCGTCGCGGCGCTGGGCCATCAGTTCGCGCCGAATGAAGAGCGCGGCGTCTATCGATCGACCGACGGCGGAGTCACGTGGAAGCAGGTGCTGACGCGCGGGCCCAAGGTCGGCGCGATCGACATCGTGATGGACCCGCACAACGCCAATGTCCTTTACGCGGCATTCTGGGAGGTCTATCGAACACCGTACAGTCTGGAAAGCGGCGGCCCCGGCTCGGGCCTTTGGAAGTCCACCGACGGCGGCGAGACGTGGCGCGATCTTTCGCGCGCTCCCGGACTGCCGCGCGGGATTCTGGGCAAGATCGGCGTGACCGTTTCGGGCGCAGATTCCGACCGTGTGTGGGCGCTGGTGGAAGCTGAAGACGGCGGCGTCTACCGCTCCGACAACGGCGGCAATTCCTGGACCCGCGTGAATCAGCAGCGCGACCTGCGCCAGCGCGCGTGGTATTACACGCACATCTACGCCGATCCGAAGAATGCCGATGAAGTTTACGTGCTGAACGTCGCCTTCTACCGCTCCAACGACGGCGGGCGAACGTATACGACGATCGGCCAGCCTCACGGCGACAATCACGATCTGTGGATCGATCCGAACGATTCCAATCGCATGATCGAATCGAACGACGGAGGCGCCATCGTCAGCATCAACGGCGGGCGGACCTGGAGCTCGGAAAATAATCAGCCGACGGCGCAGTTTTATCGCGTCGCGCTGGATAACGATTATCCGTATCATGCTTACGGCGCGCAGCAGGATAACACTACCGTGCGCACCGCCACGCGCGGGCGCGGAGGCATTACCGAACGGGACTGGTACGACGTCGGCGGCGGCGAGAGCGGATGGATCGCGCCCGATCCTCGTAATTCGAACGTGGTTTACGCGGGCTCCTACGGAAATCTGATTACGCGTTTTGATGCGTTCACGGGCGTGCAGCGCAACATCAATCCATGGCCCGATAATCCGATGGGGCACCCGGCGGTTGACCTCAAGTATCGTTTTCAATGGAGTTTCCCGATCGTGATTTCGCCGCACGATCCGAAGGTGATTTACGCGGGTGCCAACGTGATGTTCCGCTCGACGGACGAGGGGCAGAGCTGGGAGCAGATTTCGAAGGACCTGACGCGCGACGACAAATCGCGGCAGGGGTCGTCGGGCGGTCCCATTACAAAGGACAACACCAGCATCGAATATTACTGCACGATTTTCACGATCAACGAATCGCCGATTACGAAAGGACTGATCTGGGTCGGCTCCGACGATGGGCTGATCCATCTGACGCGCGACGGCGGTAAGTCGTGGAACAACGTGACGCCGCCGAAGGACATCCTGCCCGAATGGTCGCAGATCAACGCGATCGAGCCATCGCCGCACGATCCGGCGACCGCGTACGTCGCCGCGACGATGTATAAATCCGACGATTTTCACCCGTATTTGTACAAAACCAGCGACTACGGCAAGACGTGGACGAAGATCGTCAACGGCATTCCGGCCAATCATTTCACGCGCGCCATTCGCGAGGATCTGAAACAGAAGGGGCTGCTGTTCGCTGGCACGGAGTTTGGCATTTATGTTTCTTACGACGACGGAGCGAACTGGAAATCGATCCAGCTCAATCTGCCCGTGGTGCCCATCACCGACCTCGCGTTTCAGAAGCGCGACGACGAAATGGTGGTCGCGACGCAGGGACGGGCCTTCTGGATCCTGGACGATCTTCCGCTGCTGCGCGATTTGAAGGACGCCGCGCCTACCGACGATGTGCGGCTGTTCGCTCCGAAGGAAACGATTCGGGCCGAGGGCGGCGGTCGGGGAGGCGGAGGAGGACGCGGAGCTGTTGCTGTCGGCGCGAATCCGCCCGCCGGCGCGGTGATCGATTTCTGGCTGAAGGATCGGCCCACCGGCGAGGTGAAACTCGAATTTCTCGATTCGGCCGGCAAGCTGGTGAATAAATATTCGAGCAACGCGCCGGCCCGCGCGGGAGCAACGGAAGATGGTCCTCCCGCAATCGCCGAGCAAGGCGGAGGGGGCGGGGGCCGCGGAGGCTTCGGCGCTCCCGCGCGCGTCCCCGCGCAGGCCGGAATGAACCGCTTTATATGGGATCTCCGCTATCCCGACGCGACAACGTTCCCGGGCCTGATCATGTGGGCCGGATCGACGCGCGGCCCGGTGATCGTCCCCGGCACTTACACGGTCAGGCTGACGGACGGGGATAAAACACAATCGCAGCGGTTTGTGGTGAAGAACGATCCTCGCCTGAAGACCACGCCGGACGAATTCAAGGCGCAGCTTTCGCTCTCGATTCAGATCCGCGACAAGCTATCGCAGGTGAATCAGGCGGTGGTGGATATTCGCGCCGCCAAGAAGCAGCTCGAAGAATACGCGGCGCGTTTGAAAGACGACGCCGCCGCGAAGAAAGTCGCGGACGCCGCGCGCGATCTGGATAAGAAACTCACGGCGGTGGAGGAAGAGCTCTACCAGATCAAGAACCAGAGCAGCCAGGATCCGTTGAATTTCCCGATCAAGCTGAACAACCGGCTGGCCGCGCTGCTGGGCGACGTGCAAGCGACCGACGCGGGGCCCACCAAGCAATCGAACGTGGTGTATGAAGGCTTGGCGAGCGAGGCGAACGCGCAGCTCCGCGCGGCCGACAAGCTGCTGAAGGACGATGTCGGCGCGTTCAATAAACTGGTGAGGGATTCGAACATTCCGGCGGTGATGGTGCAGCACAACAACTGAAACGCCATGCGTCAGCATGCGGACAAGCGCGAATACTAAATGGAACTCTATTTCCTCCGTCACGCGATCGCCGAGGATCACTCGGCGACTGGCCGCGATGCGGACCGGCGTTTGACGGAGGAGGGTCGAGAGAAGCTCCGGCGCGTGTTGAAGCGCGCGGCGGCGGCCGGTGTGGAACCGTCGCTGATCATTTCGAGTCCCTACAAACGCGCGGTGGAGACGGCGGAAATCGCGGCGTCGGAACTGAATTACAAGGGGGAGATTCTGCGCGTGGGTTCGCTCACGCCGGACTCTTCCCCGGCCTCGGTATGGTCGGAAATTCGCGAGCATCGCGACGAGCCTTCGGTCCTGCTGGCAGGCCACGAGCCGCTGTTCTCAGCGACTGTCGCCTGGCTGCTGGGGTCGACGCGTGAGATGGTGGACTTTCGTAAAGCGGCGCTGGTCCGTATCGACGTACATGCTTTCGGTCCCGTCGGGCAGGGCGTACTGCAATGGATGCTCACGCCGAAACTCTCTGTCGTGTAACTGGCAGCGCCGCAGAAGCAGTGGTGGCAGGCACGACTTTGACCGCTCCCGGAGGTCGCGGTTCCATTGCGGCACGCGCGCCACAGCGTGTTAATCTGAAGTTTCCCGTGCCCAAATTGCCTCCCGGAGAAGCGTTTTCCCGCCTTGTCGAAATCATGGCGCGGCTGCGCGCGCCCGGCGGATGCCCTTGGGATCGCGAGCAGAATTTCGACACCATCAAGCCGTATCTGCTGGAAGAAACCTACGAGGTGATGGACGCGATCGACTCGCGCGATTGGAACGGGCTGGCCGAAGAGCTGGGCGACCTGCTGCTGCAATCGGTTTTCTTCGCGCAGATGGCGTCGGAAGAGGGCCGTTTCGACATCGGCGATTCGCTGGACGCTATCAACTGTAAATTGATCCGCCGCCATCCACACGTGTTCGGCGACGGCTCCGCAAATACAGCGGACGACGTCAAGCGCAAATGGGACGAGATCAAGAAGGCGGAAAAACCTCGTTCGCAGGGCCTGCTGGCGGGCGTTCCGCGTACGCTGCCGGCATTGGTCGAAGCGCAGCAAATCGCCTCCCGCGCCGCCACCGCCGGGTTCGATTGGGAAAACGTAGACCAGGTGTTCGACAAACTGAACGAGGAACTGGCGGAGCTGAAGGCCGCGGCATCGCGGGAAGAAAGAGAAGACGAGCTGGGCGATATGCTGTTCGTGATGGTCAATATCGCGCGCTTTTTGAAGGTCGATCCGGAGCAGGCCCTGCGCCGCACGAACGCGAAATTCCGGCGCCGCTTTTCTTACGTCGAACAAGGCCTTGCGGCCGAAGGAAAAGCGCCACAGGACGCCACGATTGAAGAAATGGAATCCTTGTGGCAGGCAGCGAAGAACCTATGATCGAAATCCGCCAGCTAACGACGAATCCGGAATTTGCCGACGCGGTGAAACTTCAGAAAGCCATCTGGGGGTTTGACGACGCGGACCTGCTTCCGGTGCGCCTGTTTGTCACGGCGAGCAAGATCGGCGGCCACTCGTTCGGCGCCTATGACGGCGAGCGCATGGTGGGATTTTGTATTGCCATCCCGGGCATCAAGCCGGGCGCGAAAAGTTATCTGCACAGCCACATGCTCGGCGTGGCGAAAGGATATCGCGACGCGGGGCTGGGCCGCAGGCTGAAGCTCGCGCAGCGCGACGACGCCATCCGGCAAGGGATCGACCTTATCGAATGGACGTTCGATCCGCTGGAAATCAAGAACGCGTTTTTCAACATCGAGCGCCTGGGCGCAGTGGTCCGCCGCTTCGTGCTCAACCAGTATGGAACCACGTCGAGCCCTTTAAACGCGGGCCTGCCGACGGATCGCTGCACCGCGGAATGGTGGCTGGAGAGCGATCGCGTCACTTCCCTGCTCGCTGGACGCGAGAGGCACCGCCCGGAGGTGGTCGCGCGCATTTCCATCACCAGCGACATCTACATCATCAAGACGCACGATTATCCGCGCGCGCGAGAGATTCAGAAGCGCGTCGCCGATGAGTTTCTCCAACAGTTCGCGAAAAACTTAGTCGTCGCCGGATTCGAGCGGACGGCGGAAAGTGGAACCTACCTTTTGTCGACATCGGAGTAAACATGGGAATCAAAATAGAACGTGTCACGCTGCGCCAGATACGCATGCCTCTGGTGCACTTTTTCGAAACCAGCTTCGGCCGCACCTATGAGCGCCACATGGTGCTGGTGGAAGTGGTGGCCGGCGGCGCTTCAGGCTGGGGCGAAGTCACGGCGGGCGAGAATCCTTTTTACAACGAGGAGTGGACCGAATCCGCGTGGCTGATCGTCCGCGATTACGTCGCGCCGCGCGTCGTCAGGTACGAATTGTCCGGCCCCGAGGAGACCGCGTCGAGAACGTCGCACATTCGCGGCCACCTGATGGCTCGCGGCGGACTGGAAACCGCCGTGTGGGATCTGGAAGCGCGGCGCAATGGTGTTTCGCTGGCCAAACAGATCGGCGCGGCAGCGCGCGCGGAGATCGGCTGCGGCGTTTCGATTGGGATTCAGGATTCCGTTCCGCAGTTGATTAAAAAAATCGAAACCGAAGTGAACGCCGGCTATCAGCGGATCAAGATGAAGATCAAGCCTGGCTGGGACGTCGACGTGATCCGTGAAGTGCGCGCCGCGTTTCCGGACATTCGATTGATGGCCGACGCCAATTCGGCGTACACGCTGGCCGACGCCGACCGGCTGAAAAAACTCGATGAATTCAACCTGATGATGATCGAGCAGCCGCTGGCGCACGACGAAATCATCGATCACGTGGCGTTGCAGGCGCAGCTTAACACGCCGATTTGTCTTGATGAGTGCATTCGCAGCGCGCATCAGGCTGAGCAGGCGATCCGCATGAAGGCCTGCGGCATCATCAATATCAAGCTGGGGCGAGTGGGCGGATTCCGCGAGGCCAAGCGCGTGCACGACGTCGCGCAAGCGCACGGCATTCCCGTGTGGTGCGGGGGCATGCTCGAATCCGGCATCGGCCGCGCGCACAACATCGCGCTCTCGACGCTGCCGAATTTCGTGCTTCCCGGCGACGTTTCCGCGAGCAAGCGCTACTGGACGCGCGACATCATTACGCCCGCCGTCGAGGTATCCGCGCAAGGCACGATCACGGTGCCCACCGGGCCGGGCTTCGGCTACGAAATCGATCACGATTTTCTCAACTCTGTGACCGTTCGAGAGGAAACGGTGAGTTGAGCGGTTTCAACCAGCTCCTTCGCACGAATCGCAATTACCGCTTCACCTGGACGGGACAAGTGGTCAGCGAGGTGGGCGACCACTATAACAACGTCGCCGTGTTCGCGCTGGCGCTGGCGAATACAGGGTCGGGCCTGGTGGTCGCGGGAATTTTGATTTCGCGCGCCCTCTGCGCCGTCCTCGCCGGACCCATCGCCGGCGTGCTGCTCGACCGCATGGATCGAAAACGCATCATGATCATCAGCGACCTGGTGCGCGCCAGCATCGCGATCGCGTTTATCTATGGAATCCCGCAGGGGCGCACCTGGCTGCTGTACGTATTGAGCGGCGCGCTGATGTTCGCGTCGCCGTTTTTTTCCAGTGGTCGAGCTTCGATTTTGCCGACCATCGCCACGAAGGATGAGTTGCACTCGGCCAATTCGTTGACGCAGTTGACGCAGTGGACCACGCTCACGATCGGATCTTTTCTGGGAGGCACGTCGGTATCGCAGTTCGGGTATAAGCTCGCATTCCTGTTCAACGCATTTTCGTTTTTATTTTCCGCGTGGAGCATCTCGCGGCTGCATGTTGAAAATGGATTCCGGGCGCAGCGGTCCGACATGGTGGTGCTGCGGCCGTGGCACGAATATACCGAGGGGCTGCGATACATGAAGTCGTCGCCGCTGATTTTGGGAATTGGCCTTGTGGCCGTCGGCTGGGCCACCGGCGGAGGCGCGGCGCAGATTTTGTTCAGCGTTTTCGGCGAAGTCGTTTTTCATCGCGGGGCGACGGGAATCGGCATCATCTGGGGATCGGCGGGCATCGGATTGATTATGGGCGCTCTGGTGGCGCATCGCATCGGAAAAACAGTTAGCTTCGAGAATTACAAACGTCTTATTTCGATCAGCTACGTGATTCACGGCGGATCGTACGTGCTGTTCAGCCAGGCGAAGACGTTCGGATGGGCGTTGTTCTTCATCGGTCTATCGCGCGCGGCGGTGGCGGTCAGCAGCGTGCTGAACGTCACGCAGCAACTGCGTCACGTCTCCGATGAATTCCGGGGACGGGTGTTCGCCACTATCGAAAGCTGGAACTGGATGACGATGATGTTATCGATGGCGATCGCGGGCCTCGCTTCGACGCACGTGAGTCCGCGTGTGATTGGAGCTTGGGCGGGCGTGTTCAGTTCGAGCACGGCCGTTTTTTGGGGCTGGGCGAACTGGACCGGGAGATTGCCGGAACCTGAGCTTTCGGGCGTCGATCCGGACGATATCGACGTTCACGACGACCCGACGGTCTAATATGGTGACGTGGCGGCTCTAGATAATCGCGTCATTGTGGTGACCGGGGCGGCGAAGCGCATCGGGCGCGCGATCGCGTTGCGCCTGGCGAGCGAAGGCGCGCGGGTGGCGATTCACTACAACCAATCGGAGGAAGAAGCCCGCAAGACGGCAGCGGACTGCGGGAATGCGTCCGTCTATCGCGCCGATCTCACCAAGGTCGACCAGATTGCGACGTTGTTTGACAATGTTGCGCGGGATTTCGGACGGATCGACGGACTAGTGAGCAACGCGGCGCGATTCACCCGCATCGATCCGATGGACCTAACCGAAGCGGATTGGGATTTCATTCACTCCGTCAATTTGAAGGCGACGTTTTTTTGTTGCCAGCAGGCGGCGAAACATATGATGGCGGGCGACGGAGGGAAGATTATCAACCTGAGTTCGCTGGGCGCGATCAAGGCCTGGGCGCATCACGCGCATTACTGCGCATCGAAGGCCGGCGTGGTGATGTTGACCAGGGCGCTGGCGAAAGCGTGGGCGCCGAAAATTTCGGTGAACACGGTGGCGCCGGGAGTGATTCCGTTCGGCGCGCAGGATGAGCGGATCAAGTGCCTGATTGCCGCAACGCCGGCGGGTCGCGCGGGGACGCCGGCGGAGATCGCCGACGCGGTGATGTACTTTCTGACGTCGACGAACTTCGTGACCGGGCAACTGATCGCGGTGGATGGCGGGCTCAGCCAGAAATAAGTTGACATACGAGTGTCGTCGTAGTATTCTCGTCGTATGTCAACCGAGCATCCGCCGCGGCCGACCGACGCCGAACTTGAAATCCTGACCGTGCTGTGGAGCCGCGGACCGGCGACGGTTCGCGAGGTCCACGAGATCATTGCCGGCCGCAGACCGACGCAGTACACCACTGTACTAAAACAGCTTCAGGTGATGGCGGAAAAAGGCCTGGTGCTGCGCGATGAGGATCAGCGCGCGCACGTTTACCAGGCTGCGAGGCCTCGTGAATGGACGCAGAGGCAGCTCGCCGGAGACATGCTGCAACGGGCGTTCAACGGGTCGGCGAAGAGCCTTATGATGGGCGCGCTGGCGTCGCGCAAGGCGTCGAAGCAGGAACTGGCGGAACTGCGGGCGCTACTGGATGAGTACGAAAGGAAATCGCGATGACGATGCTCGACGTGTGGGTGCAAGGTTCGACGGCGAAGGCGCTGGGGTGGACGCTGGTTCACTCGTTGTGGGAAGGCGCGGCTGTCGCGGTGGCGTTGGCCGTGGTGCTGGGCATGGCGCGAACGTCGCGAGTGCGTTATTGGGCAGCGTGTTTCGCGATGCTTGCTTTGCTGGCGGGCTTTGGTGCGACGTTTTACCGGCTGATGCCGCACGACTCGGGAATCGCGGCGAAGGCGCCGGTGCCGGCCGTAGCGGCGCTTTCATCGGACAACGGGCCCTTCGGTATCACTGGCGCGCCGTGGGAGTTTTCGGATGTGCTGCCCTGGCTGGCGCCGGTGTGGATGGCGGGCGTGCTGCTGTTTCAAGTGCGATGTCTCGCGTCCTGGGTCGCGGCCGGCCGTTTGCGCCGCGTCGGAGTTTGCGGCGCGCCGAAGGTGTGGATCGAGAGGCTCGACGGGCTGTGCGCGCGGATGCGGATGACGCGGCCGGTGCTGCTGCTCGAATCGTGTGTGCTGGAGGTGCCGGTGGTCATCGGCCATCTGCGGCCGGTGATCCTGATGCCGGTCGGGCTGTTGGCCGGGCTGCCGGTGGCGCAGATCGAGTCGATTTTATTGCATGAGCTGGCGCATATTCGCCGGGCCGATTATCTGGTGAATCTGTTGCAGACGGTGGTGGAGGGTTTGCTGTTCTATCATCCGGCGGTGTGGTGGATTTCAGGCGTGATGCGCGCGGAGAGGGAGAACTGTTGCGACGATGTTGCGGTTCGGGCGAGCGGCGACGCTCATGAATACGCGACGGCGCTGGCGGCGCTGGCGGAGAATCGCTGGGCGATCTCCCCAGCCGCGGTCGCGGCGACGGGTGGTAATTTAGTCAAACGCATTCGACGGGTGCTGGCGCAGCCGGAGGGTCCGCGGGCGGCGATGGCTCCGGCGTTGTCGGCGGGGGTTTTGATCGTGACGTGCGCGGTCGCGCTGGCGGCGTGGCAGACTCCGAAGCAGAGCGGGCCGGCGATTGCGCCGGTGATTCCGGTCGCGGGCGCGCCTGCGGTCGCTCCGGCTCCGGTCGTCGCGCCGTCACGTGCGCCGGACTCGAAGAGACTGGCGGAGGCCTTGGAGCAACTGCGGCAGGCGATACAAAAGCTCGAAGCCGAAAAGCATGGGCATTCCATGATTCTGGCGCAGAACGACCGCGGCGCGGTGGCAGATCCTGCCCTCGCGCCCTATCGAAAATGGCTCAACGAAGAAGTGGTCTACATCATCACGCAGGCGGAGCGAGCGGCATTCCTGACGCTGCGGACTGACGACGAGCGCAACATGTTCATCCGCCAGTTTTGGGCGCGGCGGGATCCGGCGTATCCGAAGACTGCATCGCCGGAGGAGTATCCGGTAATTGCAAAAGGCAACCCGGAGAACGATTTCAAGAAGGAGCACTATCGGCGGATCAAGTACGCCAACGACAGATTCAGCACGAAGATCCCTGGCTGGAAGACGGATCGGGGGAGGATTTACATCGAATATGGGCCTCCTGATGAGATCGAGTCGCACCCGAGCGGAGGCAAGTATACTCGGCCGGCGGAGGAAGGTGGAGGGGCGGTCGATACGTTTCCGTTCGAGCAGTGGAGGTATCGCTTGATCCAGGGAATCGGCAAGAATGTGATCATCGAGTTTGTCGATACGACGAGGACGGGCGATTACCGGATGACGAGGGATCCGAACGAGAAGGAAGCCGCGTTCTTCGGTTCAGCACGCACGTTTTCCTCGGCGGGACCCGGCCAGCAAGCAGTCGTGGGGATCGGCATCGACCGGACGATGCAGGTCGTCATCCCTATCGAATTCGAAGCCAGGCAGTACGAGGTCGCTTTATCGACGGTCTCCACGGACGCGAAGACGAACCAGTGGCGTCCTCAGTCAGAGCTGAGTTTGCACAGCTCCTGCAAGGCCGCCCCCAGCGAACCTGGATGCCTGGAAAGTATCATGCGTACCAGCGGGACAATCCCGATTCCGGCAGGGTCCTACGTGTTCACCGCGGTGGTTAAGGACACGGGCGGCACGACGGAAAAAACCTACGTGGTCAACTTCACCGTGAACTAATGGTGTCGAGACGAGCGGCAGACGGTCCCTGGCGGGAACGTCTCGGGCGCCAGAAACCGTGGCCACTGGACAGGTTTGTCAGAATCGAATTGGATTCGGCAAGCTATGGCCGACAAGACACTGGTGCTCTCTGCCCGCAGACGAGCATGGCTCCGGTTTTCATCCGATCCCTGGATTGGTGGCGGTTGGCGTCGGTAGGACGCAAACGTGACCCCGTTGGAAAGTTTCTCATTACGAATCGGAACCGGGCCGGGTCCATAATCCCAATGGAAGAGGACTTATGAAGGACAAGAAAAGGCAAGACAAACCGAAGGTGGATTGGAAGGCGCTGGAGATTGTGCATGCGGATGCGGCAGGTATTGATGTTGGCGGCAGCGAGCATTGGGTGGCAGTGGGCCCGGATCGGGATCCGGAACCGGTGCGGCGGTATGGATGTTTTACCACGGATCTGCGAGAGATGGCGCGCTGGTTGTTGGAGACAGGCATCCGGAGCGTGGCCATGCAGTCCACC
Organism: Bryobacterales bacterium; assembly: GCA_963749245.1. Lineage (GTDB taxonomy): Bacteria > Acidobacteriota > Terriglobia > Bryobacterales > Bryobacteraceae > Palsa-187. Next base: position 2,664 of record CAVVNE010000011.1, on the reverse strand, counting down.
GGCGTGTACTGGATGCCGGTGCTGGAGATTCTCGAACAACACGGTCTAGAAGTTTATCTGGTGAACGCGCAGCACACCAAGAACGTGCCGGGCCGAAAGAGCGATGTACAGGAGTGTCAATGGCTGTTGAAGTTGCACGCTTTTGGGTTGTTGAGGAACAGTTTTCAACCCACCGACGAAATCCGGGTCGCGCGTACCCTGTGGCGGCACCGAGGCACTCTGGTCGCCGAGGCAAGCAGCGCGATTCAACGCATGCACAAGGCCCTGACCGAGATGAACGTGCAACTGGGCAACGTCCTGAGCGATCTGAGCGGCGTCAGCGGCATGAACATCATCGCCGCGATCCTCGAGGGGGAACGGGATCCGTGGGGATTAGCCGCCTTGGTTGAGCCGGAAGTAAAGGCCAGCCAGCAAGACATCGCCAAGAGCCTGGAAGGGAACTGGCGCGAGGAATTGCTGTTCGTGCTGCGTCAAGAAGTCGAACTGTATCACGTGTATCGGAACAAGATCGCCCACTGCGACCTGGAGTTGCGCCAGCACCTGAAGTCCTTCGCCTCTCGGGTCGACCTGCAAGCACACCCACTGGGGCCCAAGCCGAAGGGCAAAAAAGGGAGCCGGAATGCTCCTCCCTTCGATCTCCGCGCGGAGTTGTATCGCATTACCGGAATCGACTGGGCGCAAGTCAACGGCATCGATGTGCTCACCGCGCAGACCGTGATCACGGAAGCCGGCGCAGACCTCGGCGACTTTGCCAGTGAACAGCGCTTCACCAGTTGGCTGGGATTGTGTCCGACCAACGAAACCAGTGGAGCTAAAATCCTCCGCCGGCGAACCCGCCACGTGGTCAATCGCGCCTCCGTAGCATTTCGCAATGCTGCCTCGACGCTTCTGCGAAGTCAGAGCTATCTGGGCGCACAATATCGCCGCCTGCGTACCCGTCTGGGTGCTCCCAAAGCGATTACGGCCATGGCGCGCAAGTTAGCCTGCCTGTTCTACCGGCTCATCAAACACGGCCTGCAATACGTCGACAAAGGAACCGAATACTATGAAGCTCGATACCGCGAGCAGCAGGTCCGGTCCTTGGCCAAGCGCGCACATAAGCTTGGACTTCAACTGGTTATCCCGCAAACCGCCTGAATCCAAGGTTTCTGGAAAGTCTCGACACGGCACGCACGACTGCGTGCGCCACATGACTGGCACTACACTGGAAGGTGAAGGAGAAGTGCCATGCCATCCCGGAAGCTTGCCCTTGGGGCGACGCTCTTATTGCTCTCATTGACCTTGTGGGCCGCCGAGGATGAACATCCCACGCTCGCTATCGGTTCCCCTGCGCCCGATTTCTCTCTGCCCGGCATCGACGGCAAGACACATACGCTCGCGGAATACAAGAACAGCCAGTTGCTGGCGATTGTATTCACCTGCAATCACTGCCCTACCGCGCAGCTATACGAGACCCGCATCAAAAAGCTGGTCGACGATTTTCAGTCGAAGAGCGTTAACTTCGTCGCCATCGAGCCGAACGATCCGCAGGCAATCCGTCTCTCCGAGCTAGGCTATACCGACGTCAGCGACTCTCTCGACGAAATGAAGATCCGCGCCGCGTACCGGCACTTCAACCTCCCTTACCTTTACGATGGCGCGACGCAATCGGTATCGCGAGCGTATGGGCCGAAGGCGACGCCGCACATTTTCATTTTCGATCAGGACCGCAACCTTCGCTATGAAGGCCGAGTGGACGATAGCCAGAGGGCGTCGCTGGTGAAATCGCAGGACGCCAGGAACGCGATCGAGGCTCTCTTGGCCGGCAAGCCAGTGCCTGTCGCGCATACCCCGGCGTTCGGCTGTTCGACGAAATGGAAGTCGAAGATCGATAGCCAACTGGAGGAACTGAAGAAGGCCGAAGCCGAGCCGGTGAAGCTAGAAATGGCAACGGCCGCCGATCTGAAGAAGCTTCGAACGAATCCGACCGACAAGGTCCTGCTGGTGAACTTCTGGGCCACCTGGTGCGGACCTTGCTTAAGCGAATTTCCGGATCTGGAAAACACCTATCGCATGTTCCGCCGCCGCGATTTCGACCTGGTGACGGTATCGACCAATCTTCCGGATGAAAAGGCCGGAGTGATGAAGTTGTTGGAGGCCCAGCACGCATCCAACCGCAATCTTCAATTTGCGACCACCGACACCTATGGCTTGCAGGCTGCCTTCGATCCGCACTGGGAGGCCGGAGTGCCGTATACCATAGTGATCGCTCCTGGCGGCAAGGTCCTTTACCAGAAGCAAGGCGAGGTGGACATCCTGGAAGTGCGCCGCGCGATCCTGGCGAACTTGGAGAACGAGACCTATGTCGGTCACCCCGCCTATTGGGCGCAAAAATAGCTAAGCTTTCGCCTGCTTCTTACGCCGGGCCGCCCAAAAGGCTTTCATCCGTTCGGATTGAGCTTTCTTCTGCGCGGCAGTGAGAGGTTTGCGCTTTCTCTTGGCGGGCGCGGGCGCAGCGGAGCTCTTGGAAGGGCGACCTGCGGGCTTGGACTTGGTAGCGCCACCGAGAGCTTCGATAGCTTTGGTGAGTTTGTCGCGCTCCGCTATCAGGAGGCTAAGGATTTGTTCAGTTGCCATTGTAACTAAATAGTAACACCGACGCCCATGGAGAGCAATGTTTAGTGG
>CAVVNE010000010.1:0-25365 GCA_963749245.1 Bryobacterales bacterium | reverse complement strand
TTCACGCCGGCGATGTCATTGCGAAGATTCCTCGCGCGACAACGAAGACCAAGGACATCACCGGCGGTCTGCCGCGCGTCGTGGAGCTTTTCGAAGCACGGAAACCCCGGGAGACGGCCGTCATCACCGAAATCGACGGCATTGTGAAGTACGGCGAAATCTCCAAGGGTATGCGCAAGCTCTACATCATCGGCGACGATGGTGAGCAGAAGGAGTACGCCATCCCCCGCGGTACTCACATCAACGTGCAGGAGGGCGAGCGCGTCAAACACGGCGATCCGCTGATGGATGGCCCCCGCAATCCTCACGACATCATGGCCGTGATGGGCGAAAAGGACCTGCAAAAATATCTCGTCAACGAGATTCAAGAGGTCTATCGTCTACAGGGCGTCAACATCAACGACAAGCACCTGGAAGTCATCGCCCGTCAGATGATGCGATGGGTGAAGGTCGACGACATCGGCGATACCGAATTCCTGCCGGAAGAAGTGGTCGACAAATTCAAGTTCCGCGCGGAAAATAACCGGGTGGTTGAAGCCGGGCAAACTCCGGCCACGGGTAAGACGGTGCTGCTTGGAATCACCAAGGCATCGCTGTCGACCGACTCGTTCATCTCGGCGGCCAGCTTCCAGGAGACGACGCGTGTGTTGACCGAAGCCGCGATCAACGGCAAGGTCGATTATCTGCGGGGCCTCAAGGAAAACGTCATCATGGGCCGCCTCATCCCGGCCGGCACCGGCATGCTGTATTACCGGAACGTGAAAATTGCCGGCGAGGATGTGGAAGAAGAGCTGGTGGCCGAGCAGGAAGCCGCGGCGCTCGACGCCATTCCAGGCTACGACGAAGAGACGCGCGCGCTCTACGCGGGCGGACTTTCCGAAGCTCCGGAGCCGGGTCCCGAAGAGACCCTCGCCGAATAGTTTCGGCGATCTTGTGGCGTACTCCCATGGTGTGCCGCGTCGACACTTTGTCGATGCTTGTGCCGGAGTCGAAACCAGCATCGAGAGAGTCTCGACGCGGCACGCCATGGGGCGTGCGCCACAGGCGGAGCGGTGTTTAGCATTTTTTCCGCAGCTCAAGCGCCGAGTTCAGGCTGCAAGGAGAGCCAGGCAATCAGTAACAGACAAACGATCCCCGTAATTCGTCCGATGACCACTTCCGCGGGGGCTTCAAACACCATCCGGATGGAGTGCGATCCTTGCGGCAGCGCGATCAGCATGTGCCCCACTGCATCGATTCGAATCGGAAGTGCACGCCCGTTCTCATAAGCGTGCCAGCCCGGGTCGAACGTTTCCTGCACGAGCAGCGCCTCAGCCGGACGGACCTCCGCGCTTACTTGAAGGACGTCGCTTCCTATCCAATGGCACCGCGCGCGGTTTCCCGCCGGTCCTGCCTCGATCGCATCCGCGTAAGCCTGCACCTCCGTCGTCAGACCTTCGATTCGAATGGGCGGCACGGCTTCGAGCCTGGCCTGATTGACGACTCTGACAATTCCCGTCGAGCTGCGCGGGACGCGATAGTATCGATTCCCCTCGCCATCGTCGCGCAGCAGCGGCAGCGCATCGTATAGTTTCTTATCCGTGAAATCCTGGTAAGGCTCCTGTGAGTCCTTTCCCGGGACCACCAGGATGTCGACGCCCAGCGCTTGGAGCCACCAGGTAATCACCTTCGCGTCGTTCCCGTGCATCACGATCCACTGCGCCCCAGGCAGCAGAGGATTCAGAATGCCTTGCTGCGCCGCGCCATCGGCCTCCTGCGCGTCGTGCCAGTCGTCGTACCAGAATCGAATCGTCCCACTGACGAACGCGCGCTCCTCGGGGAAGTGCTGGTAAAGCCACGTCTCCGTCTTGTACTCCACCCGCTCGGACCAGTGAGGATCCGCCCGGAGCTCGTGATAGGGGTGCTTAATATATCGCCAACTGGGACGGTAGGCGAAAACCAGAACCACCAGAAGGGCCAGGCGCGGCGCCAGCCTAAAGAGCCCCCGCGGCCGCCACCTCCAGACAATTCCAGCCAATTGAACCGCGCACAGAATCGCGAAAACGTCCATCTCCGGAACCAGCCGTATCGGATTCCCCGCCACTTCGAAGCCAAACCAACGATCCCCGAGGATGTACGCCGCGAGCCACCATAGCCCGCTCCAGATAAAAAACGTGTACGCGGACAGTCGCTTCATCCGGGAAAGCACGAGGCTAACCGCAACATACGCCGCCAACAAAACGATCAGCACCGGAAACGACCACGAATTTCCCGCCGGAGAAACCAGGTGCAGATTTCTGGATGTGACTCGCACATACGATGGCACCAGCCACCATGCCGTCAGCGCCCACCCCATAGCGCCGATGACCGCCGCGTCGCGGATGATGCGCCAGTCGCGGCTCTCCAGGAAACATGCCCACACCAGCAGCGGCATGGTGATCGAAATCGCCGTCAGACCGTAAAAATTGATCGTCACCGTCAACGCGATTCCGATCGCGCTCAGGCAGAGCCATCGCGCGCTTCCGCCGTGGAAACGCTTCCAGGCGCCGATCCATGCGATCGGCAGCATCGCCAGCGACGAAATGTGCGGACCCTCGCCATACATCATCAGCACGTGGAGCCTCTGTGGGCTGTGAAACAGGCCGTCGCGCCAGATCTCGGGCACCACTAAGAACGACGGCGACGCCACCATGATCGATACCGTCGCCAGCCACGCCACTACGCGCGAGCCTGTTGCCGTTCGGGTCCAAAAATACAACAACGCAAATCCGAAGGCGTAACAGAGCCCGATGAAGACGTGATACCCGCGCGCCGCGGAAACCCGCAGCAGGGTGGAGAAGATCGCGACGCCGTAACGGGGCCCGGGTGGATAAACGTAGTCGGCTCGCGTTCCGCAATACCAAAGTGGCTGCCAGAGATGATGGGGCCAATTCTCCATGAGCGCGTGCCCGTCGGCGACGAAAGCGCCTTCAATCGATTTCCAGTTGTCCAGATATTCCATGCGGAACACCGGCAGCACCAGCGCCGCCGCCAGCGCGAACACCGCCGCTGAATCGAGCCACCAGCTCTTATGGGACATACAGGAACCACGGATACCGGTCTACGGCCAAGTCCGCACGCTTCCGCGCGAGGCACCACGTCTGCTCGCCGCGATTTTCCGTGTCGTAGCCGTTGTCTGCCAAAAATCTAAGCAGCGGCAGGTGCGAGTCGAATTCGTCAATGAACGTAGTAAAAAGCTTAGTCACCTCGAACCCCGCGGCCTTCACGGCTTCTCCCAATTCGTGCGCGGTATATTCCCGCATGTGCCCGACTTCGGGATCCTCTCCCTCCACAGGGCGTTTGTAAAGAAAGAAAATCTGCGGATTATCGTGTCCGTCGAGCGTCTTGGCCACGCTGGTAATGCTGGCGACGTTCGGCGTTGTCACCAGCAGATACCCTCCGTCGGCCAGCACCCTCCGCGCTTCCAGCAGCATGTGCATCGGATCGTAAACCAGATGCTCGATGATCTCCCCGGCGATCACCAGGTCAAAATAACCATCGGGGTAGGGAAACGCATCCCTTTCCACGTCGAAAAGATCCACTTCACACTTGAAATCGCCGTCCGGAAAATGGATTGTCTTGCGGTCCGACTTGCCCGCGTGCCCGTAGTAGGCGCCGCGCACCTCGCGATAGCCGCAGATCCTTTGAAGCAAGGGCGTAATCTGCATGTAACACCCCAGTTCCAGAACTCTGCCAGTGGTTTCAGGCGGAGGAACCAGCGCCAGGGTGCGCGCCAGCCGGGGCACGTGCTTGTCCAGATATGACCGCGCATTCGCATCCGGCGTCGGAAGCAGGCGCAAAGCCTCTTCCGTCGCCTTGAGTTTCGCCTGGTCGAACGGCTCAGGAAAGCTCAGGGAATGCGACGAGCTCAGATGATAGTTCAGCTTCCTCAGCAGCTTCTGAACGAATCGAAGAGGGAAGGGCAGCGACGGCACCAACCCTAAAGTCTATCCTAAGCCGCCGAAAACAGACACTGCTGCTCGGTGTGCTCACGCCCGAACTTTTCCAGCTCCATCGGGAATTTGCGCCTCAGCTCCTTGGGCGCAGTAGCCCTCGAATTCCCCATCATTGCCTGAAGTTGCAGCGCGTTCACGACGCTCTTCGCCTGCGCATCGTTGTTGAAGATGACGAACGTCCGGTCAGCAAACCGGTTGATATGCTCAATTCGTCTGGCCCACTCCGCCAGTTCGGCGTCCGAATAAAGATAGTCGTGCTGCCGGACTCGTTCTCCGCCGGAATTGCGAAACGAACCCAAGGAGTTCTGTGGATTCCTCCCGTGCAGCCGCACGTATCCGACGCCCGAGGTCAGATAAGACGTCGGGGGCATCGCCCTGGTGTATTCCGGCTGATCGATGTTGCAGAAACCGACCCGGTAATCGAGGAACACGCCTACCGCCTCCTCCGCCATCCAGCTTGAGTGCCTCATCTCCGCCACCAGCGGAAATTCGTGAAACGCCCTCCGTAGCCGGATGAAAAAGTCTTTGTTTTCAGCCGTGAACCGGAACGACCACGGGAACTGCATCAGCAACGCCCCCAGTTTCCCGGCTTTCAGCATCGGCCGCAATCCCTCGGCGAACGCCTCGACTTCTGCCTGATCCAACACTCTTGAATGCGTAAACCGCTGATGCAGCTTGGCTGTGAACTGGAAGCGCGGATTCCCTTCCACTTTCTTCATCCATAGCCTGACAACCTCCGGCCTAAGATGCTGATAAAAAGAGCTGTTGATCTCAGCTGCGTCGAACCGCCGCGCGAGGAACTCCAGGGCGTGGAAGCCGCTGCCGTAGGCCTTCGGGTAAACCAATCCATTCCAGTGAGGATACGACCATCCTGCGGTGCCGAAAAGGGGGGAGGTGGACATGACAGACTCTCCGTTCTCTATTTGTTCGCCTAATTAAGGATAGCGAAGAAGAGGCGAATCTGTCAAGAGGTTTATTTGGGTTCCGATACGAACGCCGTCGTATCCTCTATAAGCTCCGCGAACCACCGCCGTAGCCTGAGTCTAAGGTGCCGGAATAGGGAAACTAGGTTCACACCTCAGTAGTGCGGGAGTCGTAGGATTATTCTCGCGAGTAGTGATATTCCTACCGGAATGTCCTCAACTCCGGTCGCTCCAGGTGCGGCAGGGAGTTAAAGGAGTCCAGCGACAGCCTGTCCCGGGAAAAAGTGAACTCGGTAATCGAGCAGTTTTTCACCCGCCAGTTAATTTCCAGAAAACTCCGCTCCGGCGCGCCGATGGCGGTCTGCACCAGCACGCTGACCGGTCCGCCCGATGTAAACAACGCGACGTTCCGGTTCGAGGGCCCTTGCTGGATCTGCCGTAGCGCGCGGATCACGCGGGCGCGAAATACACCCCACGTCTCGACGGCGGGATGCTCGTCCGCCGCCAGCCAGGAAAGCATGGCGGGCTCGAACACTTTCTGAAATTTCCGGTTGCGATCCGCGTCCGGCTCCAATTCATAGGGCGGCGCGAAGTGGTGCAGAATGCCGTTCGCGTCGTACTCATTCCAGTCATCGGAAATCTGAGGCGTGCTCGAACAAGCCAACTCGGCGGTCTGCCTTTGCCTCTGTAACGATCCGCTCCATACATCGTCGAACGTCAATCCGATTCGATTCCAATAGTCGGCCAGCGCGCGCGCCTGGTCCTCGCCCAGTGCGGACAACCGGTCTGGATCCGAATCGAACGGCCGCGCCTGCCCATGGCGCACGACGGTCAAGGTGCTCATTTCGCGAGTTCGAGTTTTGCAATCGACTCCATGTGCACTTCATCCGGCCCGTCGGCCAGGCGCAGCGTGCGCGAATTGGCCCACATCGCCGCCAGCTCGAAATCCTGACAGACGCCCGCCGCGCCGTGCGCCTGAATCGCGCGGTCGATCACGCGAAGAGCGACGTTCGGCGCAATCACCTTGATCATGGCGATCTCCGTGCGCGCGGCTTTATTGCCGACGGTGTCCATCATGTGCGCGGCTTTGAGCACCAGCAGCCTCGCCTGGTCGATCTCCATGCGCGATTGCGCGATGTCGGCTCGGATCGTCCCCATCTCGGCGATCGTGCGTCCGAATGCAACGCGGCTTTTCACGCGACGGCACATCATTTCGAGCGCCCTCTCGGCTTGCCCCAGCAGCCTCATGCAGTGATGAATGCGTCCCGGCCCCAGCCGGCCCTGCGCGATTTCAAACCCTCGCCCCTCGCCCAATAAAATATTCGACACCGGGACGCGGACGTTGGTGAAGGTCATCTCCGCGTGGCCGTGCGGGGCGTGATCGTAGCCGAAAACTTGCAGCATCCTGTCGATCTTGATGCCCGGCAGATCGACAGGCATCAAAATCATCGACTGCTGTTTATGTTTCGGAGCCGACGGGTCCGTCTTGCCCATGAAGATCGAAATCTTGCACCTTGGATCGCCTCCGCCCGACGACCACCACTTGCTTCCGTTCACGACGTATTCGTCGCCCTCGCGCACGATGCTGGCCTGAATATTGGTTGCATCCGACGAGGCCACGTCCTTCTCCGTCATCGAAAAACAGGAGCGAATCTCGCCCGCCAGCAGAGGCTTCAGCCATTTTTCTTTCTGCTCCGCCGTGCCGTAGCGCGCCAAAACCTCCATGTTTCCCGTATCCGGCGCGGAGCAGTTAAAAACCTCCGGCGCCATCGCCGACCGGCCCATGATTTCGCATAACGGAGCGTATTCCAGATTCGTCAAGCCAGCGCCGTTCTCATCGTGTGGCAGGAATAAATTCCACAATCCAGCGGAGCGCGCCCTGGGCTTCAATTCCTCGATTATCTTTACCGGCTGCCAGCGATTCTTTTCGATTTCGTGGTGATACCGAGCCTCGTTCGGATAGATGTGCTCATTCATGAACGCGACGAGGCGTTGCTGGAAGTCCTTCACCTTGGAAGAATGGTCAAAGTTCATATGGGTGCAACTATCTTATCCAAAGGCTCCGCAGCCTGGCTGCAACCCGCGACGTTGACTCATGCCCTAGCGATGAAAATCAGATGGTCTTGTGGGGCAGGCCCCCTGGCCTGCGGCCGACGCCCTCGTCGGCCTGGGCGTCGAAACCGGACCAGGGGTCCGGCGCGGACGAGGGCGTCCGCCCCACCGTATTTTCGACGGAGCGGTCCGGTGGACTATCGAAACGTCCTCAGCCGTGTTTCATTCAGATGGGGCGTCGCGTTCATGGTAAACAACCGCACTTCATCGCCGTGCACCCGTAGCGTGGTCACCGACGCGTTGAACATCACCGCCGCCAGCCACATCGCCCGGCCGTCGAACAGCTCCAGAGTCCGCGCCGCCGAAACGCCGATCGGCGTCGCCGAGGTGAACACCGAGACATTCCCCTCATGCGCGGACTCAATCACTCGCGCCAGCGCGGCGTGAATCCGCTCCACGAACGCCGCCCAAGATTCGCCCGAGTAAGGATACCGTCCCTCCACCCAGGCCCGCACGCATTTTTTGTCGCAATCGTTCCATTTGCGATGCACGGCGGCCTCGTTGCGGGCAATGGCCTGCTGCATCTGTTCGTATTCGACGCGAAACTGTTCGTCGTCCTGAATCAGGAGCGGGGCGAACTCGCGATAGACCTGTGACAAATCGAACTCATCCCAGCCGGGATCGACGGTAATTTCGGTGTCCGGCAAAACTTCCGCGGCGGTTGCCCGCTGCCTGGCCAGCGCTCCCGAATACGCCGCGGTGAAGTCAACCCCCTGCGCGCGAAAATAGTCTCCCAGCAGACGGGACTGTTGGCGTCCGAGATCCGATAGGGAATCGTAATTTTCCCGCGTGCCGGCTTGCCCGTGACGGACCAGATAAAGAATGCTCATGAAGCAGAGCCGCCTTGGAAGGCGGCTGCAGGCGGCCGATTCAACGGGCTTTCTCCACCAACTCCGCCGCGAGCTTTGTAAGAGCCTTCACCCGTTCATCGAACTGGCTGAACCGCTCGTCCGCCGTCTGCCCTTTCCAGTAACGGAAATAAATCTGCTGCAAGATCACAGCCAGCTTGAACACTCCCAGCACCTCGTGCCAGCCGAGCGCCGATAGATCGCGGCCGGTCTTCTCCGCATAGTGAGTCACGAATTCGTCGCGGGTGTACCATCCCGGACCCGACGTCAGCGCCTCATGCCCGGTCCCCGGCACCACCGCCGAACTCCAGTAACACAGCGTCAATCCCAGGTCGCATAAAGGATCGCCGATCGCCGTCATCTCCCAATCGAGCACAGCCTCAATCCGATCCGGCGCCGCCGCGTCGAGCATCACATTATCCAGTTTGAAATCGTTATGGACCAGTGTCGGACGACCCGACAGCGGAATCGTCGCCGACAGCCAGGCCATCACGCGATCCATCTCCGGACTGGGCTCCGTGCGCGCGCGTTCCCATCGTTCCGACCACCCCTTCACCTGCCGCGCCACGAATCCATCGGGCTTTCCCAGGGCCACGAGTCCTGTTTTCTCCACGTCGATCGAGTGCATCTCCACCAGGCAATCGACCACCGCCCGGCTGATGCGGCGGGCGTAGCCATGATGAACCGCGACCTCCGGCGGAATCTGGTCCCGCAGCACGATTCCGCGCCGCCTCTCCATCAGAAAAAATGGCGCTCCGATCACGTCCGCGTTCTCGCAAATCAAGAACACCTCCGGAGCGGGCCGGAAATACGGATGCACCGCCTCCAGCACCCGAGCCTCGCGAACCATGTCGTGTGCCTTCGGCGCCACCGGACCGAGGGGCGCGCGCCGCAGCACCATCTCTTTCCCGTTAATCCGCAGCAGGTAGGTGAGGTTCGAATGTCCCCCCCGAAACTGCTGGACCACGATCCCGTGTTCGACTCCTTCAATCCTGCCCGCCAGGTAGGCGCTGAGCGCTCCAGCATCGATCTCTTCCCCTGCGCGGACTGACGTGGTCTCGGTGAGCATCGAGTTCATTCTACACTGGCTTTATGCGATTTCTAATGACAGCGATCCTGTTAGCCGCCGCTCTGCCTGCCGCTGACATCGAGTCCAAGGTGACTCACGGTTACGCCGATTCGAACGGGGTGAAAATTCATTACGTCAGCCTGGGCCAGGGACCGTTGATCGTGATGATTCACGGTTTCCCTGATTTCTGGTACACCTGGCGCGACCAGATGGAGGCGCTGTCCGACAAATTTCAATGCGTCGCCATCGACCAGCGCGGCTACAACCTGAGCGACAAACCCAAGGGTGTTGAAAACTACGATGTGCGGCTGCTGGTGGGCGATGTGGTCGCCGTGATCCACGCGTTGGGGAAAGAAAAAGCGATCATCGTGGGCCATGACTGGGGAGGCCTGGTCGCCTGGCAGGTCGCGCTCAACGTGCCGCAGGTCACCGAAAAATTGATCATCCTGAATCTGCCCCATCCCCGGGGCCTTTCGCGCGAGCTGGCGAACAATCCCGCTCAACAGAAAGCCAGCCAGTACGCCCGCAACTTTCAGCAGCCCGAAGCGGCATCGAAGCTGACGGCCGAGGGTCTCGCGTTCTGGGTAAAAGATCCCGAGGTTCGCAAGAAATACGTCGAGGCCTTCAAGCGCTCCGACTTTGAAGCGATGCTCAATTATTACAAGCGCAACTATCCGCGCGAACCGTATGTCGAGGATAAATCGCCCGTCGTGAAAACGCAGATGCCTGTGTTGATGATCCACGGCCTCGGCGACACCGCGCTGCTCTCCGGCGCGCTCAACAACACCTGGGACTGGATGGGGAAGGATCTGACGCTGGTGACGATTCCCGGCGCGGGGCACTTCGTGCAGCAGGACGCGTCCGACCTGGTTTCAAAATCCATGAGGATGTGGCTGCTTCGATGACCGCCGAAGAAATTCGCCTGCACATTTTTTATTCCGGCTGGGCATCGCGCAAGCTGCTCGACGCCGCGGGCTCGCTTAGCGAAGAGGAGCAGCGCCGCGAATTCGGCGTCTCCCATAAGAGCCTGCTCGGCACGCTGGAACACATTTTCTTTGCCGACCGGATCTGGTTTGCGCGCACCGTCGATCCGCGCGTCGTCCGTGGCGCGTTCGCCGAATTCTCCCCCGGCGAAACGCTGCTCACGGAGTGGCCGCAGGTACAAAAGCGCTGGGAAGACTGGGCCGCGGCCTTGACTCATCAGGACATCCTGCGAAATGTCGACTATAAGGACCTGAAAGGGAATCCGTATCGCACGCCGGTGTGGCAGATTGTGCTCCACGTGGTGAATCACGCGACGCTGCACCGCGGACAGGCGATGTCGCTTTTGCGCCAATTGGGAGTTGCTCCGCCGCCCACCGATCTGATCTTCTATTACCGTGAAGTGAAGGCCAAATAAGATGCGATTGATCGCTGTTTTTGCGTTTTTGTGCTCCGTGGCGAGCGCGCAAATGAAGCTGCGCGTCGATATCACGGATGCTCCGCGCCATATTTTGCACGCGTCCATGACCATTCCCGCCAAACCGGGGCCGATGACGCTGTTGTACCCCGAATGGATTCCGGGCGAGCACGGTCCCACCGGTCCCATCGTCGATTTAGTCGGCTTGAAAATCACCGCGGCCGGAAAGACGATACCTTGGACGCGCGACGCCGTGAACATGTACGCTTTTCACGTCACCGTGCCCGCGGGCGCAAGCGCCCTCGACGCGACGTTCGATTTTATATCGCCTCCCGACGCCGCCGGCTTCACTTCCGGCGCATCGGCGACCACTGAACTGGCGGTGCTGAACTGGAATCAGGTGCTGCTTTATCCGCAAGGCGTGCCGTCGGACCAGTGGCAGTTGCAAGCCAGCCTCAAAGTTCCGAACGGTTGGAAATACGGCACCGCGCTGCCGATTGCCCGCGAATCCGGCAATGAAATCGAATTTAAGCCATCGCCGCTCAATACGCTGATCGACTCGCCTGTCTCCGCCGGCGCGCATTACCGAACGATCGAGCTGGGCAACTCGCTGGGGGAATCGCATTACTTACACGTTGCCGGCGATAGTGAGCGGGCGATCGAACTGAGTGACGACCTGATCCAGCATTACAAGAATCTGGTGCAGGAAACCGGCGCGTTGTTCGAGTCCCGGCATTATCGCAGCTATCATTTCTTGCTGACGCTGAGCGATCACGTGGCCAGCTTCGGACTGGAGCATCATGAATCGAGCGACGACCGCATCGGCGAGCGCGGCATGATCGACGACGTCACCCGCAAGGTCAACGCCGATTTATTGCCGCACGAGTTCACGCACTCCTGGAACGGAAAATATCGCCGCCCCGCGGGTCTGGCGACCCCCGATTACGCCGAGCCCATGAAGGGCGGACTGCTGTGGGTTTATGAAGGATTAACTCAGTACCTCGGCCAGATTCTGACCCCTCGCAGCGGCCTGCTGACGCCGGAGGAATTTCGCGAGGATCTGGCAATCACCGCGGCCGCGCTCGACCACAAGTACGGGCGCGACTGGAGGCCTCTGGAAGATACGGCGGTCGCGGCGCAGCTCCTATATAACTCCCGAGAAGATTACGCCGGATACCGCCGCGGCGTGGATTATTACGACGAAGGTACTCTCATCTGGCTGGAGGCCGACGTCCTGATCCGCGACCTAAGCAGGGGCGCGAAATCGCTCAACGATTTCTGCCGCTCCTTTGAAGGTGGGCCGGGAGGCACTCCGGCGCTTCAAAACATATACGTTCGACGATGTTGTGGCCGGATTAAACGCCGTCCAGCCCTACGATTGGGCGGATTTTTTCCATAAGCGCCTGGAATCGACCGGGCCTCATTCAACGCCCCTCGGAGGCATCGAAAACGGCGGATGGAAGATTACGTATAACTCGTCGCGCTCGGAAATGTGGCGCGACCGCGAAGAGGAGAGCAAAATCGTCGATATGAATTATTCCATTGGTCTGAAGGTCTCCGAAGAGGGCAACATTTCAGACGTCGCCTACGGAGGCCCGGCGCAGAAGGCGGGCGTCTCGCCGTCGACCAGGCTGGTTGCGGTGAATGGCCGGCAATATTATCCCGTCGTGCTGCGCGAGGCCGTGCAGAGCGCGATGACGAACACGACGCCCATCGAGCTGCTGGTGAAGAACGGCGAATACTATCAGACCTTCAAAATCGACTATCACGGCGGCGAGATGTATCCGCATCTCACCAGGGATGAGAGCAAGCCCGACGTGCTGTCAAAGATCATCGAGCCGCTGGCGGCGAAGAAATAGACGGGTCAACATCACTCCATCGCGATCTTCAGCGTCACCGCAAACTCGCTCGGCTTCTCCGCTGGCATCGCGACTTTCAGCCCCGCTGAATTCTGGGACCATTTCACCTTCCCTTTGTGCCCCAGCAACTCTACCTTGTGGACTTTCGCGTCCATCGACTTCACCACCGTCTCCCCGGCGGGCCATCCCATCACGAACGCGTAAACGTTCTGACCCTTCGAAGTGAATCGAATCTCCTCCGCCGTCAGATCCTTCCGGTTTCGTTCGTTAAACGCCCCTCCGGTCTCCGCCTGCGAAAGGCTCGGCCCCTCGCCGTGGACCTTCCAGGGACGCGTACCGTAAATCCCCTCGCTATTTACGTGCATCCACGCCGTGATCGCCGATAGAATCTGCAACTCCTCCGCATCCAGCTCGCCCGAACCCGGCAGCGGAAAATTCAGCAGCAAATTTCCGTTGCGGCTGACGATATCCACCAGCATATCCACCACCCGTTTTGGCGTCTTGTACTGAATTCCTTTCTTGTAATGCCAGTTGCCGATGCACGTATCGGTCTGCCACGCGTCGGGCCAGATTTTGTTCACCACGCCGCGCTCCAGGTCCAGGACGCATGTGCCGTCGGTACAATCCTCGCGGCCTTTGCTCGAGTAAATCGCCTCCACCTTGCCGCCGTGCGCCTTGGCGCTGACATTGTAGAGATTCGCCACCAGATCCAGACCATATTCGTCGTAAGGAATCGCTCCGTCCGTATATAAGAAGATCCGGCTGATGCTGATCCACCAGGTCGCGGATGCGGTTGAAGTATTGCTGCTTCCACCACCCCACGTTGACTCGATCCATCGGCTTGGCTGTCTCAAGAAAATCGGCGGGCATCCCCTTGTAGTCGTGATACAGATCGGAGTACTGCGGATCCGTCCCGTCATACGGCACGCCCGCGAAGGGCCCCGTTTTGTCGCTCATGTGCGAGGTCGCCATCCACGCGAAGCTGTTGGAAAGATGCTCGCTCACGCCGAAGCGCAGTCCCCGTTTGCGCGCCGCCTGCTTCCACATCCCGACGATGTCCTTCTTCGGACCCGCCGCCGCCGCATTCCATCGCGGCTGATACTTCGAATTCCACATGTCGAAATTATCGTGATGCACGCCCATGCTGACGAAATACTTCGCGCCAGCCTTCGCGTACAGATCCATCAGATGCTCGGGATCCCACTTCTCGGCCTTGAACGTCGGGATGACGTCCTTGTATCCCACCTTCGATGGATGCCCGTAATGCTCCACATGAAATTTGTATGCCGGATCGCCCTCGATGTACATGCGGCGCGCATACCAGTCGCCCGCCTCGGGCGCCGATTGCGGACCCCAGTGCGCCCAGATCCCGAACTTCGCGTCGCGGAACCACTCCGGCGCACGAAATGCTTTCAGCGATTCGCGAGTCCCCTGAAACGGCCCATTGCGCAATCTCCAGATTCGGAACCTGACTGTACGTCAACGCGGAACCGATCCCGCCAGAACATCATCGCGCGTCGTCTGTTCACAGAATTAAGATGACACAAATCCGTTCCGTTTTTGGAACGTGAGCTGGAAAATCCGCGGATCGCGCGAATAGGGTGTAGACTGTTTCAGAGTTGAATTTCTGCTCCGGAGGTTGATCCATGCGGAGACTTACGAGACTTGTAGCGATCGTACTCACTTGGAGTGCATTGCAAGTGAACGCCCAACCCCCCGCTCCTGTGCCCTGCGACCAGGCCGTGGTGAATAAAATTGCCGTGAGTGGGCTCGATCCGAAAAAGCTGACTTTTCCGGTGTCGAGCCTGACCATACCAACCCTCGGATTCGCCACCGAGGATATGGCCAGCGTTATCGATCCCATCGTTGGGAATTACATGAACCAGAACGGCTCCGCGGGCGGCACTGTGGCGATGACTTACAACAACCACCTGATCTTCGCCAAATCCTACGGCTACGCTGACCTGACCAACGGATTG
Source organism: Bryobacterales bacterium (assembly GCA_963749245.1). GTDB lineage: Bacteria > Acidobacteriota > Terriglobia > Bryobacterales > Bryobacteraceae > Palsa-187. Next base: position 11,202 of record CAVVNE010000010.1, on the reverse strand, counting down.
TTCACGCAGCCGGACAGCCGCCTCAGAATCGCCAGCGTGACCAAATCTCTCACCGCGATGGGCATTTTGAAACTGGTTCATGACAACGAACTTCTCGTGGTCGCCGGATCTGGATGGCCGCTCGGCGATCAGCCGTTCAATCCCTCCAGGGTTCGGTGCGCCGATCGGCGGGACACGCCAGACTTGGATTGAGCCCGCTACGGTGAGCGATCTGCTGTATCACGAGGGCGGTTGGAACGAGGACTATGAGGATTACGATACGCTCACGGCCGTTGAGACCGTCCTGGGAACAGGAGGACCACCCGATTGCCAGACTCTGTTGCGTTATGTCGAGTCGCGCGCGAAGACATCATCGGACTTTACGCCCGGCAACGGTCAGATTTATTCGAATATCGGCTATTGCGCGCTGGGCGAAACGATCCGTCAATTGAGCGGCGCCTCCAGCTACATGGATTACATGCAGAGCAACGTGTTCACGCCGCTGGGCATGAATGACACGCTGCTCGGCTCATCCAAGCAAGCCGACCAGTTGGATCGCGAGGCGGTGTACTATCCTTGCGGCTACCTGGCCGGCCGGGTTCCTCCGGTGATTCCGATCCCCTGCGAATACGGAGTCCCGCCGATAGAAGGGAAGTCCCTGTTTCCGCCTCACGGGAAGGTTTCCGTCGCGTATGGAGGGGGCGTCCACACATTTTCGTTGCAGGCATCCGAAGGCGCAGGCGGGTTGGTTTCCACCAGCGTCGATCTGGCGCGTTTCGGCGGCGCCATCTCCAGCGGCCAGTTGCCGAACTTCCAAGGTGGCTTCCTCTACCCGGGATGGCCCCAGAGTTTTTATTCGTACAGCGCCGGTCAATCTGCTTACGAAATCGCGAAGGGTTTGAATGACTTCTATTTCGGCATGGGTTGGAACTGGGTTCAACCGAATGCTGTGGCCATGCCGTTTCTGCCGTATGACAACTACAACCTGGAGAAGATCGGCCAGCTTCCGGGCACCTCGTCCAGCGTGACGACAACCGCCGACGGATATAGCTTCGCTGGGATCTTCAACGGAGATTTTGGCGGCGACACAGTTGCTCCAGGAGACGGGATCTTCTGGGGCACAAATGGCGCGCTGAACGCGGCCTACGCTCACGTGAAGTCGCAGCCGTGGAACGTCGACTTTTTCCCGGAGTACGCTCAGAACTATACCGCCTGGATGTCTGAATCTGCCCTCGCGTCCTATCTCGCCACCCAGGAGAGTAGCGGATACTATCCATCGCGTCTGGAAGGAAGGATCGGACCCGCCGCCAGTAATTTTGCCGTGCATACCATCGAATACCGCGCCCGATTCAGCTCCCAGAAACTCCCAACGGGCTCCACGGCGCCACAGGTACTGTGGGGAGCATCCTGCTCGACGGTCCTCAGCGCTCTTGAATCCGCTCCCGCCTCCACGCCGCTGGTCAGCTTGCAAATATTTATAGACCCGATTACTTTTTTACCTCTTTATCAGGCCATCTGGTCGTCGCCCATTCCACAGCTTTCCGGGAACTGAAGCCACCCGAGGCGATTGGTCGCCGTTGCGAATCACTTTGACTGGGGAACAGATCGTACATGAACAAAACCGTGCGATAATGTTTTTACTCGGGTAAAGACGATGACCAAGCGCATCCTTTTGATCTTCTGCCTTCTCGCGGCTTTGATCCTGCCGGCCGCGGCCGCCACGAAAACGCATTCCCATAAGCATGCGGCTTCTCGCAGCCTGCGTTCGAAGAAGCACCGCCGCACCAGATCCTCCGCACGCCGGCAAACCCGGCCAAACAAACAACGCTGAAACTTCTAAACTGGAAGTGAGGTCACCATGATCCCTTCCACTCGCGTCGAAAACCGTCTCACCGAGCTTACGCAACTCGGCCAGTCCGTTTGGCTCGATAACATCCGCCGCGATCTTCTCACCACCGGCGAGCTCCGGCGCATGGTGGAGCAGGACGGCCTCGGGGGCGTGACCTCTAACCCGGCTATTTTTGAAAAAGCGATCGTCGGCTCCAACGAGTATTCCGACTTCCTCGCCGAGCTCCAGCAGGACAACAATCTCGATGCCAAGGCCATTTACGAGCGCATCGCGATTCGCGATATTCAGGACGCGGCCGACGTGCTGCGCGTGGTCTACGACCGGACCAAACGCCGCGACGGCTATGTCAGCCTGGAAGTGTCTCCGTTCCTGGCGAACGAAACCAACGCGACCATCGAGGAAGCGCGCCGCCTCTGGAAGGCTGTCCATCGTCCCAACCTGATGATCAAAATTCCCGGCACCGCCGCCGGACTTCCCGCCATCGAGACCGCGATTTCCGAAGGCATCAACGTGAACGTGACGCTGCTGTTTTCGCAGCAGGTTTATACCGAGGTCGCCCACGCCTACATCCGCGGACTCGAAAAATGCGCCGACCCGTCGCATGTCGCCAGCGTCGCCAGCTTCTTCGTCAGCCGCATCGACAGCGCCGTCGAGGCACTTATAAAGGATCACCCGTCGCTCAGCGGCAAGGTCGCGATCGCGAACGCCAAGCTCGCCTATCAGCGGTACCTGGCGATTTTTTCGGGCCCGCGATGGGAGGCGCTCGAAGCGCGCGGCGCCATGACCCAGCGTGTTCTATGGGCCAGCACGTCGACCAAACTCGCGAAAATGCGCGATGTGGTGTACGTCGAAGAACTCATCGGACCGGATACGGTCAATACGATTCCACCTGCGACACTCAACGATTTCCGCAACCATGGCGAAGTGCGCGCTTCGCTCGAATCGGGAATTGAGGAAGCCAAACAAGTGATGGCGCAACTGGCGTCGGCCGGAATCTCTATCGACAAAATCACGGACGATCTGGTCAAGCAAGGCGTAAAACTTTTCGCCGAACCCTTCGACAAACTGCTCAACACCGTAGATCCGAAATGCAAGCTGCCGCTCGGTCCCGTGAATCCAATGACGTATTCCGGAATCGATGCCTCCGCCGCCATCGAAGACTGGAGCATAAGTGGGAAAACGCGCCGCCTGTGGGCCCGCGATGCGTCGTTATGGACCGGCGCCGATGAATACAAGTGGCTCGGCTGGTTGTCGGTCGTGGATATTCAACTTGCGCAGCGCCGGCAGTTCGAGCAAATTGCCCAGGACGTAAAAGCGGGCGGGTTTTCGGACATTCTCCTGCTCGGCATGGGCGGATCGAGCCTGTGCGTCGAGGTTTTGAAACTGTCCTTCGGCGATCAGCCGGGATTTCCGAAAGTGCACGTGCTCGATTCCACCGATCCGGCCCAAATTCGCGCGATCGAGTCGCAAATCGACGTAAAAAATACTCTGTTTATCGTTTCGAGCAAGTCCGGGTCGACGCTGGAACCGAACATTTTCAAACAATATTTCTTCGAGCGATCGGGCAATAATGGCGGTCACTTTTACGCCGTCACCGATCCCGGTTCGAAGATGCAGCAGGTCGCGCAAAACGACAAATTCCGCGGTATTTTCTATGGCGTGCCGTCGATAGGCGGCCGCTACTCGGCGCTGTCGGACTTCGGCATGGTTCCTGGCGCGGCCATGGGAATCGACACCTCGAAACTGCTGGAAGGCGCGGCCAACATGGAGCTGGCCTGCTCGCCGTGCTCGCCCCCGGACAAGAATCCCGGCGTTTTGTTAGGGATTCTGCTCGGGACACTGGCCAAAGGCGGGCGCGACAAGGTCACCATCATCGCCTCGCCCGCGATTCACGACCTCGGCGCGTGGCTCGAACAATTGCTCGCCGAATCGACCGGCAAGGACGGCAAGGGCCTGGTTCCAGTCGATCGCGAAAAGCTCGGACCTCCTTCGGTGTACGGAAACGATCGCGTCTTCGTCTACGCCCGCATAGACTCGACCCATGATGCCGCGGTCGACGCGCTGGCCGCCGCCGGACAGCCAGTAATCCGCATTAACCTTACCAGCGCCTACGATCTGGGCCAGGAATTTTTCCGCTGGGAGATTGCCACGGCCGTCGCCGGATCGATTCTGGGCATCAACGCGTTCAACCAACCCGACGTCGAAGCGAGCAAAATCGCAACGAAAAAACTGACCACCGAATTCGAGGAAAAAGGTTCATTGCCCGCGGAAACGCCGGCGTTGATCGAGGACGGCCTCTCGTTGTTTGGCGTTATCCATGGCAACACCCTCGATGATGCGCTTAGGGCGCATCTGAATTCGCTCAAGAACGGCGATTACTTCGCGCTGCTGGCGTATATCCAGATGAACGAAGAACACGAGTCGGCTCTGCAATCGATCCGCACAGCGGTCCGCGATTCGAAGCGCGTCGCGACGTGCCTCGGCTTCGGTCCCCGATTCCTGCATTCCACCGGACAGGCATACAAAGGCGGACCCAACACCGGTGTGTTCCTGCAAATCACCGCGGACGACGCTCAGGACTTGCAGGTGCCGGGGCAGAAGTATACGTTCGGCGTGGTGAAAGCCGCGCAGGCGCGTGGCGATCTGCAAGTGCTGGTGGAGCGCGACCGCCGCGCGCTGCGAATCCATCTCGGAGCCGACGTTCGCTATGGATTGGCAAAACTGGCTTCGGCCATGGGCCGCGCGCTACAATAGAAATTCCCACACTCAGAGCCGGTAGCTCAGTTGGTAGAGCATCGCACTTTTAATGCGGTGGTCGCGGGTTCGAGTCCCGCCCGGCTCACCAATATCCACAGGGCTGCAACTCCCACTTGCTCTGCTAAGATGAAACGCGCGGTTGCTGAAATCGGAAGGAGATTTATGGCCCGTCACCTACGTTCCGTTGTGGTTGTTGCGCTCGCGTTCTTAACCGCCCTGATCTCGTTGGCCCAGGGGACCCACCCCGCCAGTTCTGCCACCGGGGCGGCGAAACACGTCCGCGACCTTGCGCCGGTGACGGCCGAATCCGTCGGCATGTCCACCCAGCGGTTGGGCCGGCTGAACGCCGCGATGAAGCGCCTGGTGGACGACAAACAGGTGGCCGGCCTGGTCACCCTGGTTGAGCGCCACGGCAAGATCGTACAGTTCAACGCCGCAGGCCTTCTGGACGTGCGCAAGACCGACGCGATGCAAAAGGACTCGATTTTCCGCATCTACTCGATGACCAAACCGGTCACCGGCGTGGCGATGATGATGTTGTACGAAGAGGGAAAGTGGCAGCTCAACGATCCGGTGTCGCGCTACATTCCGGAATTTGCCCGGATGAAGGTCTACACCGGCAAGAACGACGACGGCACGCCGAAACTGGAAGACGCGCGGCGGCCGATGACGATGCGCGAGTTGATGACACACACAGCTGGCCTCGGCTACGTCCTTAGCCCGATCAATCCGGTCGACAAGATGATCATCGATGGGAACGTGCTGAACGCCGGGGCCCCGCTGCAAACGATGATCGATGGTCTGGCAAAGATTCCTTTGCTGGCGCAGCCAGGAACGCGCTGGTCCTATAGCATTGCCGCGGACGTCCAGGGGTATCTGATCGAGAAATTCTCCGGCCAACCGTTCGCGGAGTTCGCGCGGAAGCGAATCTTTGAGCCGCTTGGAATGAAGGACACCGCGTTCTACGTGCCGAAGGAGAAACTGGCGCGCTTGGCACAGGTCCACAGGGGCTCCGGCTCGAATCTCACGGTGGACACGAACCGGCCGGACCCGGCCGCGATCCCGTTGGGGCCGTCAGGCGGCGGCGGGCTGTTTTCCACGGCCATGGATTACGCGCGCTTTTGCGAGATGTTGCTGGAGGGCGGACAACTCAACGGCGTCCGGCTGCTGGCGCCGCGGACGGTCGAGATGATGCGCACGAACCATGTGAATCCGGAGCCGCTCAAGACCATGCCGCCGGGAACCGGCTGGGGCATGGACTTTCAAATCGTGACCGATGCGGCGGCCGCGGGCGATTCGGTCTCCAATGGGACGTTCAGCTGGTTCGGCATCGCGGGTACGTGGTTCTGGATCGATCCGGTGACGGACCTTGCGTTCGTAGGGATGGTGCAGCACCAGAGTCTCGGTACGACACGGGCCATCCATGCGTTGTCGAGGAGCCTGGTGTATCAGGCGATCGTCGAGTAGGCTATTTCTTGGCGGGGCGCGCCGGGGCGGGGGGCAGCGTGCCACCTTCGGCGAGGATCTTCATATTCTCCAGCGCCCGCGTGAACGTCGCGGTTTTTTGCATCTTGTCCTTTTCACGGGCCGCGTCGTCGGCCAGCATCGAGTTGTCGTACATCAAGGTGTAAACCAGCTTCGACGTGGTCGCGGTCACTGGCCTGGCCTCGAGCGTGCCGTGATAGAGGTTGTACGGCCGGCCGGCCCTTACGGTCTGCGTGTAGGTGTAGGAAAGTTCGGTTTTCCCTACCAGGACCTCATTCCCGACGGACCGCACCGCGCCGAATTCACCGTCCTTGCCTGAGGTGATGGTGCATGGGATCCGGAACCATTCCCCGATGTCGCAGAACTTGCCGATCCGCTTCCAGACGTCGGCAGCGGGGCGGTTCACGGCGATCTCCAGAGGAATGGAAATGTAGGTCGGATTGGCGACCACGACGCTGACGGGTTCGGGTGGCGCGGTCTGTGCGTTGGCGGCCAGCGCGGCGGTGACGACGGCGAATGTACAGCAGGCGGCTGATTTCGTGAAGTGATTCGGCATGACGCACATCTTGGCACAGGCAGGTCATGAGAATCAACCCGGTTCACGATAGAACCGGTTTTACTTTGGCGGCGCCGGCTGCGGATACGCACCCACCGGTGTCGCCGGATTTGCCTTTCGCTCCATCTGCTCGGCCCATGCTTTTTTTACGGAGTCTGGGAAGGTTGTCAGCATCTGAGCGATTTTCGCCTGGATCTTCTCGACAATCTGCGGATTCTCCGGCGCGACGTCGTAGCTCTCGTCGGGATCGGTTGCCAGGTTGTACAGCTCCGGCTTGGGCAGTGGATAACTGCGGCGGCCGACGGCGGGCGCAGGCATATAGGCTCCGGTGTTGTGGCGCGCGACGTGCAATTTCCAGTTCATCCAGCGCGCGCATTGCAGATCCCAGTTGTCGAAATAAAGCAGAGGATCGCGCTCGATCGATGCCTTGTCGCCATGTAGCAGCGGCCAGATGTCGATGCCGTCGAGAGGCTTCGACGGGAGCGCGCTGCCACAGAGTTTCGCGACGGTGGGGACGACATCCATCATCGACGCGAGTCCGCTGACGACGCGCGCTGGCGGAATGCGCCCGGTCCAGCGCGCGATGAACGGCTCCCGCACGCCGCCCTCGTAAGTCGTGTTCTTGCGGCCGCGAAGCTTGCCGGGACTGCCCTGATACCAGGGGCCGTTGTCGCTCGAAAACATCACGAGTGTGTTGGCGTCCAGGCCGTGCAGGCGAAGGGCGCGCATCACCTCGCCGACGCTCCAATCGATTTCTTCCACGACATCGCCGTAAAGTCCTTCGGCGGATTTTCCGCGAAATCGCGCCGATGCCGCCAGAGGAATGTGCGGGAACGTGTGCGGCATGTAAAGAAAAAACGGCGAGCCCTTCGATTCTGCGATAAACTTCGTTGCCTGCTCCGTGTATCGCGCGGTGAGCGATTCGAGAATCGCCGGCTCCTCGATCACTTGGGTGTTGTGCATCAGCACGCGCGGAGTCATGTCGTTGCTGTAAGGGATGCCGAAGTATTCGTCGAATCCGCGGCTGGTGGGCAGATAAGCGTCGGGACGGCCGAGATGCCACTTGCCGATGCACATCGTCTTGTAGCCCCGCACTTTGAGCATATTCGCAAGAGTGGTTTCGTCCAGATTAAGACCGGCGGCGTCCTGCGGAAAAAGAACGCGCGGAACGCCGACTCGCGTGGGGTAGCGGCCGGTCAACAGCGCGGCGCGCGACGGCGAGCAGACGGGATCGGCCGAACAGAAGTTGGTAAACCGGACTCCCTCGGCGGCCAGCCTGTCGAGATTCGGAGTGCGGAGTTTGGAGCCGTAGCAGGCCAGGTCGCCGAAGCCGAGATCGTCGCAAAGGATGAAGACGATGTTGGGAGGGGGCGCAGCCGCGGCCAGCAGCGGCGCAGCGGAGGCGGCAAGAAAATCGCGTCGGGTCACCGGATCATTATCACACCGTTATAATTGCGTAATGCGAAAGAGTCTTCTCCTTGGGCTTCTGGTCCTAATGCCGGTTGCGATGGTCGCGCAGCGCGGAGGCCGTGGGCGCGACAACAACGCCACGCCCATCGTGCTGAAACCCGCCCGCGTGTTTGACGGCGAGGCGATGCACGACGGCTGGATAGTTGTCGTAAAGGGTGAGCGGATTCAAGCGGCCGGTCCGGCGGCGAGCGTCGATGCGGCCGGCGCTACCGCGATCGACTTGCCGGGTACGACGTTGATGCCTGGAATGGTGGAGGGCCATTCGCACATCCTGCTGCATGCCTATAACGAAACACCGTGGAACGACCAGGTGGAGCACGAAGGTCTGGCGTTGCGCGCCGCCCGCGCCGTGAATCATCTCCGCGCGACGCTTATGGCCGGATTCACCACGGTTCGCGACCTGGGTACCGAGGGCGCAGGCTACGCCGATGTCGAGCTGAAGCAGGCGGTCAATCAAGGCATCGTGCCGGGACCGCGTGTGCTGGCGTCGACGCGCGCGATCGTGGCTACCGGCAGCTACGCGCCCAAAGGCTTCGCGCCGGAGTGGCGTGTGCCGCAGGGCGCGGAGGAAGCCGACGGCGTCGATTCGTTGATTCGTGTGGTTCGCGACCAGATCGGCCATGGCGCGGATTGGATCAAACTGTACGGCGATTATCGATGGGGACCTCATCCGGGATCGAGCCCCACGTTTTCGCTGGAGGAAATGAAGCTGGCGGTGGAGACGGCCAGGAGCGCCGGAGTCCCCGTCGCGGTGCATACCAGCACCGCCGAAGGAATGCGACGCGCTATTCTGGCAGGCGCCGAAACCATCGAGCATGGCAACGACGGAACGGCCGAAACCTGGAAGCTGATGGTGGAGCATCACGTGGCGTTGTGTCCGACGCTGGCGGCGGGCGACGCGACCGCGCAGTACGCTGGATGGAAGAAAGGTAGCCAGCCGGAGCCGCAGGGGCTGGTGCGAAAGAGAGCGAGTTTCAAAGCCGCGCTGGATGCGGGCGTGACCATCCTGAGCGGCAGCGACGTCGGCGTATTTCCGCACGGCGACAATGCGCGCGAGATTGAATTAATGGTCGATTACGGCATGCCCTCGGTGGACGCGCTGAAATCCGCGACGTCGATCGCCGGACGCGTGCTGCACATGGACATCGGACAGGTGAAGCAGGGAATGCTGGCCGACCTGATCGCGGTGGATGGGAACCCGGTGAGCGATATCCACGCGATCCGCAAAGTGAAGTTCGTCATGAAGGGCGGGGCAGTGCAAAAGCAGTGAGAAGAATCGCTGGATTGCTCGCCGCCCCCCTCATGATGATCGCCGCGGATCATTCGACGATTTGGAAATTCGACAGCCTCGACAAAATCGGAGGTTACGCGGTGACCGTGCTCGGTCATCCGCACGTCATCGATACGCCGAAAGGCAAAGCAGTGGAGTTCAACGGCGTCGACGACGCGCTGTTTCTGAATGTCCATCCTTTGGCCGGCGCGCGCGAGTTCACCTGGGAGGTGATTTTCCGTCCCGACGCCGGAGGCCGCGCGGAACAGCGTTTCTTTCACCTTCAGGAAGTAGACCAGAAGACGGGGAAAGATACGAATACTCGCATGCTTTTCGAGATCCGCGTCGTCGGCGCGAATTGGTTCCTCGATAGCTTCGCGTTGTCCGGACCCCAATCGAAGGCGCTGTTTAACCAGGATCATTTGCATCCTTTAGGCGCCTGGTATCACGTCGCCGCTGTTTACGACGGCCGTGTTTTTCGCAATTATGTCGACGGCGTCCTCGAAAACTCCGCAGAGCTTCACCTGGAGCCGCAAGGTCCAGGCCATACTTCGGTCGGCGTTCGAATCAACAAGGTCGACTATTTCAAGGGAGCTATTTTGAAGGCCCGGATGACAGATCGGGCCTTGACTCCCGGCCAATTTCTAAAAAGGTGAAGTTTTTACCCAGTCCTCGTCGATATGGACGTGTTTAATCGCTTTCCCTTCCGGAACAAAGTAGCTATAAGTCACGTGAATTGTTCCGTCCTTAGCTTGGATTACCGACGGATAGTGATATTGACTGGTCACTGGTTTGGAAGGATCTCCATCCAGATGACGGCGCCATTTCCAGGTCATTCCTTCGTCATCGGAAATCGCCGCGACCAGTGAATAGCGCTTGTCCTCCAGGTCGTTATAAACCATCAGCCAGTCTCCGTTGCGGAGCGCGATAACTTCGAGACTCGTGCCGGGGTTCAGAATATCGGTATCGACCGCGGCGGTCCACGACACCCCGTCATCTTTGGAATAGCTGATCTGAGCGCGCTTCGGAGGCGGACCGTTGTCTCGAAGGTATGCTACCAGTGTGCCGTCTTTCTTGCGAACCACCGAAGGCTGAATACCGCCATGGCCGACGATCGGCTGGCTGGCGGTCCAGTTATAGCCTCCATCGTCGCTGATCGCCATAATGCCGAAAGAAAACCCGTCGGAATACATGGGCACCAGGATTCTTCCCGAAGGTAACTGGATAGGATGCGTGCGCGTAAACCATCCCATCCGGGAAAAGTACATATCGTCGGCGTGTTCGATCACTCTCGTCGCATATTGGCCCGCGCGGCCTTCCTTACCTTTATCTTTTTCGTACACTTCCCTGGTTTTAGCGGCAATATCCTTGGGAATCAGAATAATATTATCCTGAAACTCCCATTTTGGCGGCACCGGAAGCCTGGCTGTAGTCGGTGGAGATGCGGTATTTCATCAACGCGCTTTCCCACTGGTGCGCGATAATCACCGGCCACAGGAAGAACAGGCGCTGGCGGGAATCGATGAACATGGTGGGATTCGTATCTGGAAATCCGGGAGTGTCGGCCATGGTGAAGGGCTCGCTCCACTCTCCGGTCCGCTTGCTCCAGCGCGCCCCCTCGATCTTCACATCGTCGGCGGTGCGCTCGCCGGAGCCGTGGAACCAGCAGACCAGAAGGTCGCCGTCGGGCAATTCGACAACAGAAGACGAATGGTTATGCCAGGACTCCAGCGGGAAGATCAGTTCACTCTTATAGAGAGGAGCCGAAGCCGCGGAGACCAGGACGAGGGTCGCAAGAAAGTAGAGTCGCACGCCACTACTTTACTAAACAGGCTC